>DATLUU010000701.1:0-3822 GCA_035577885.1 Verrucomicrobiia bacterium | reverse complement strand
GTTCCCGTCCGCGGCGAGCGCCAACACGAGGTCGTCCGCCACCGGCGTGCCGGTCCCGAGCGCGCCCGTGAAGCGATCGAGCCGCCCCAGGTACGCCTGCGGCTGGCCGGCGAGGAACCCGAACTCGCCGCCGACGATCAGTGACGGGCCGTCGATCACCATCGCGCGCACGGGACCGAATGCCGACGGCGACCAGCCGTACAGCGCGCCCGTGGTCGCAGACACGGCCGCGAGGCAGACACGGCTCTGCGTCGCCACCTGCGAGTAGTCGCCGCCGATGTACAGCGTGTCGTTCTGCGCCGCGAGCACGTCCACGGCCACGCCGGCCACGTTCGGGTTCCACGCCAGCACCGCGCCCGTCGAGCCGTTCAGCGCGCCGATGTTCGAGCGCGTCTGCCCGCCGACGGTCGAGATCCCGCCGCCCACGAACACGGTGGTGCCGCGCACGAGCATGCACTGGACGTTGCCGCCCACGTCGCAGGTCCAGCCCGCGACCGGCGCACCGGTGATGGTGTCCACCTGCGCGAGCCCGGTGTGCGCCGCGCCCGCGACCGTGTTGAAGCTCCCGCCTACCATGAGCCGGTTCTGGTAGAGCGCGAGCGAGAACGCCGTCCCCGCCGCGGTGGAGAGCGTCGGGCCCAGGTCCGCCTGGAACGGCTTCGCCGTGGCGAACGCCGAGTCGAGCGCCGCGACCGACTTGCGCAGCGCTCCGCCGGCGTGCGTGAAGTAGCCGCCGATGTAGATGCCGTGGTTCGTGGGCACGATCGCGTTGACCATCGGCACGGTCGGGAACGGCTCATCCACGGCGAGCCCGGGGTTCCAGTTCCGCGGCAGGCCGGTCGCGCGGTCCAGGGCCGCGATCGCGACCTGGCTCCGCCCGCCGGCGGTGATCAGCCGGCCGGCGATCACGAGCCCGTGCGGCGACAAGCGCATGCAGTGGACGAGCGCGCCCACGTCCGTGGGCGCGGCGTCGCCGAGGACGCGGTAGAACTTGTCGACCGTGCCGGACAAGGTGTTCACGAGCACGACGAGCGGACGCGCGGACCCGCCGAGATGGAACGCGAGCGAGGGCGCGAGCGCCACGTACGCGTTCGACCCGTTCACCAGGATCCCCGTCACGTCGCTGCTGAACGCGTTCAGGTCCGGTGCCAGCGCCTTCGTCGCGCCGCTGGTCGTGTCCAGCACCGCGATGTGGTTCCGGAACTCTCCGCCCACGAGGAAGAACCCACCGACGATCCAGAACCCGCTCTGCGCCGTGGCCATGCCGGCGACCGGCTGGTCCACGGACGGGTTCCAGCCCGGGTCGAACGCCTGCGTCGCCACCAGCGCGCGCGCGAGACCCGAGTGCGACTCGCCGCCGATCGAGGTGAACGAGCCCGTGACGTAGAGCCAGCGGCCGTCGATCTGGATCTTCGTCACCGGCGCGTCCGGCGCCGGGTCCCATGCCGCGATGCCGCCGGTGCCGGTGTGGATCGCGGCGATGCCGCTGCCGGACGTGGCGGTGCCGGTGATCTGGAACGTGATGTCGCCGCCCGCGTACAGCGTCGTGCCGTTCACGGCCATCGAGACGACCATGCCGGTGACGGCCGGCGCCCAGCCCGCGACCACGGCGCCCGTGGCGTCGTCGTAGGCCTTGAGCTCATTGTCGCTGGTGGCGACGAACACGCGCGATGCCGCGTACTCGAGCGCGGTCGCGACGCCGGTCGGCGCGGGGCTCGGCGACCACGCGGTCAGCGCTCCACTCGCGGTGACGTGCGCGAGGCCGGGGCGCGCGATGCCGGCGACGTGCGTGAACGGCCCGGCGATGAACCAGCCGCCGGCGCCGTCGCTGATCATCGCGGTCACCTCGCCGTCGAGTCGCGGAAGCAGTGTCGTGGCGTGACCCGCGGCATCCACCTCGGTCCAGCCGCCGGTGTTGGGCCCGACGTAGCCGAAGCTCCCGCCGACGTAGACCGTGTTGCCCCAGGGCACGATCGCGTTGACGTCGCCGTCAGTGACCCAGCGGTTGGCATCGAGCGCCTGCGCGTGCGCCGGAGCAGGGAGCAATACGAGCGCAGCGATCACAGAGAGGAGCAGCGCGCGCGCGGGTTGCGCGTGGGGTGCGGCGGAATTGCGGCTCATCGGCTTCTCCCGTACGGGTGTCTGGCGCCGGAGGGACCGTGATCCCCTCACGGGCGGCATCCCGGCGGCTGGGCGGGGTCCGGACGCCGGGGCTCGGCCCGGGGTTCGATAATAATAAGCGTGCTTCTTGCGACGATAGGCTCATTATTTTCCCGCTCGCCCGCGCCCGAACGGCGCCCTGACACCGCCCCGCGCAGGGCAAGGTAGGCTCGCCGTCCTGTGAACCTACCCGGCCCGCGTCCGCTCGTCGTCGCGCTCGTACTCCTCGCGCCGCTGCTCGCCCCCGCCGCAGGCGCCCGCATCATGTACAAGCCCAGGCCCCCGGCAGCACCGGTCGCCCCCTGCGAGCCGCTCGCCGGCCCCGCGCCCGATGCGCCGCCGCGGCCCCGTGACCGGGTGGGGCTCAACTTCTCGGCCGATATGCTGACGTCCTCCGACAGCGCGAGCGTCCAGGTGTGCGCGCTCGTCGACTCGCTCGGGATCGTGCGCCAGGCGCGGGTCGAGCGCGGCGGCACGCCCTACGACTCGGCGGCCGTGGACGCGGTCCACTGGTGGCAGTTCGAGCCGGCACGTGCGCACGGCCGGCCGGTCGCGGCGCGCGTCAGCGTCGCCGTGCCCGTGCGCCCGCCCGTGGACGCCGACCCGCTCACTCCCGACGTGTTCGGCATGGCGCTCAAGGCCGAGGCGGCAGGGGATCCCCTCGACGCCCTGGATGCCTGGACCGGCACGCTGGCGAGAGCGGGCGTCCACCCCACGCTCGGGAACGAGTGGGTGATCCGCGAGCGCATCCTGAGGCTCGCCGCCGGCCTCGGCGCAGCGCCCGCGGTGCCCTCCGTCGCCGTGAGCAGCGCGCGCGGTGCGCACAACCTGATGCTGCGCGACATGTCCCGCGCCACGAACGCTGACTTGGCGAAGGCGCTCGACGCGGTGCTGCTCGAGGCGCCCTGGTACGCCGACGCCTACCGCTGGCGCGCCTCGGCGCGGGCGGCGAGCGGCCAGCGCGCGGGCGCGATCCGCGACGTGCTCTGCTACGAGATCGCGACCCGCGATTCGGCCCGGCTCGCGATGGCGGACCGCGCACTCGTGGCCCTCGCCACGGGCGACACGTTAGCGGCGCTGACGATGCTCAAGCACGAGTAGCGGCATGGGCGGGACTCCCCGGGTCTGGCGTCCAGCCCAGCTCTGTCTGAGAACGCCACGCGAGCGCGTTGGGGGCGCCGGCGGGCCAGTCGCAAGGAGCACCGACGAGGCAGTGTTGAGACACACGCCGAGGAGGTGCGACGCGGCGAATGGCCCGCCGCCGCCCCCAACCCGGAGGGCCGGGCCGGAAAGCGCCACCGGGCTGCGTCACTCGTCGTCGATAGCCGAGACAAGGCTGATCTCCTCCTCGTTCCTTGCGCGGCGGCGCTTTCCGGCCCGGCGCGCTCGCGTGGCGTTCTCAGACAGAGCCTAGACCCGCTCCACGAGCACCGCCATCCCCATGCCGCCGCTCACGCACAGCGTGGCGAGGCCGTAGCGACCGTTCACCCGCGAGAGCTCGTGCACCAGCTCGACGATGACGCGCGTGCCGCTCATGCCGGTGGGGTGGCCGAGCGCGATGCCGCCGCCGTTCGGGTTCAGCTTGTCGTGGTCCAGCTTGAGCTCGCGGTCGCACGCCAGCACCTGTGAGGCGAACGCCTCGTTCAGCTCGATGACGTCGAT
>DATLUU010000700.1:0-12258 GCA_035577885.1 Verrucomicrobiia bacterium | reverse complement strand
CCATGCCCGCGTCGCGGGCGGTGGGTTGACCGGCCAGGCCGGCGCGATCCGCATGGGCGTGGCGCGCGCACTCGTGCGCCAGGACGAGGCCTTGAAGGCGCTGCTCGGCCGCGAGGGCTTCCTCACCCGCGACTCGCGGATGAAGGAGCGCAAGAAGTACGGGCAGCCGGGCGCGCGCAAGCGCTTCCAGTTCAGCAAGCGGTAGTCGTACCCGCAGCAGCAGCACCCATCTCACACGCCTCACGAGCGCCGGGGTCCCGACCGCGACAGCGGATCGGGTGGCGGCGCGACGAAACACACCGCGAGGCGGCGGTCGAACCCCTGAGGAGGCAGTCCGTGGCCGATATCACCATGAAGGACCTGCTCGAAGCCGGAGTGCACTTCGGGCACCAGACGCGTCGATGGAATCCGCAGATGAAGAAGTTCATCTTCATGGAGCGGAACGGCATCTACATCATCGACCTGCAGAAGACGCTCAAGTGCATCCAGGACGCGCGCGCGGCGATCCAGAAGGTCGTCCGCGCCGGCGGCCACGTGCTGTTCGTGGGCACGAAGAAGCAGGCGAAGCTGATGGTGGTCGAGGAGGCGGCGCGCTGCACGCAGTTCCACGTCACCGAGCGCTGGCTGGGCGGCATGCTCACGAACTTCAAGACCATCCGCTCCAGCATCAAGCGCCTGAAGGATCTCGACACCATGGTCGCCGACGGCACCATGGACAAGCTGGCGAAGAAGGAGCAGTCGCGACTCGGCCGCGAGCGGGAGAAGCTCCAGTTCGCCTTCGCCGGGATCAAGGAGATGCCCGGCCTGCCGGCGCTCGTGTTCATCATCGACACGAAGAAGGAGAAGATCGCGGTCGCCGAGGCGAACCGACTCGGCATCCCGATCGTGGGCTTGGTGGACACGAACTGCGACCCGACGGTCATCGACTTCCCCATCCCCGGCAACGACGACGCGCTGCGGGCGATCAAGCTGTTCACCGGCATGGTCGCCGACACGGTGATCGAGTCGCGCGCCATGGTCCGCGAGGGCGCCGACCAGGAGACGGTGTCGTTCGGTGGCGACTCGGCCGAGGTCGAGGCGGGAGCGGCACCGGCGCGAGCCTGAGATCTCGAACCCACGGAATCCACGCGCCCGTCCGCTCACGCTGCGGGCGGGCGTTCCAACGAGCAGGGGAGTGACATGACGATCACCGCGGACCAGGTGAAGCAGCTCCGGGACATGACCGGGGCGGGCATGATGGAGTGCAAGAAGGCGCTCGCCGAGACCGGCGGCGACCTGAACAAGGCGGTCGACGCGCTGCGCAAGGCCGGCATCGCCAAGGCGGAGAAGCGCGCGGACCGCGCCGCCTCGCAGGGCCGGATCGAGTCGTACGTGCACGACAATCGCATCGGCGTGCTGGTCGAGGTGAACTGCGAGACCGACTTCGTGGCGCGCACCGACGACTTCCGCGTGCTGTGCCGCGACCTCGCCATGCAGGTGGCCGCCGCGGGCGCGGACTACGTGCGCCGCGAGGAGGTCCCCGCCGAGCGCATCGAGCGCGAGCGCGCGATCTACAAGGAGCAGGTCAAGAACGAGGGCAAGCCGGCGGCGATCGCGGACAAGATCGTGGACGGGAAACTCAACAAGTTCTATGCCGATGTCTGCCTGCTCGAGCAACCGTTCATCAAGGACGACAAGATCGTCGTCGGCGACCTGGTGAAGCAGATGTCGTCCAAGACCGGCGAGAACATCGTCGTGCGCCGGTTCGCCCGCTTCCACCTCGGTGCGGAGTAGGGATTGAAAGGGAAGCCGCAGCGCATCCTGCTCAAGCTCTCCGGCGAGCTGATCGCCGGCGAGGGCGGCCACGGCATCGACGACAACGTGCTCTCGGGCATCGCCGACGAGGTGCGCGACGTGCAGTCGCAGGGCGTGCAGATCGGCATCGTGCTCGGCGGCGGCAACATCTTCCGCGGGCTCGAGGGCAGCGCCCGGGGCATGGACCGCGTCGCCGCGGATCACATGGGCATGCTCGCCACCGTGATCAACAGCCTGTCGCTGCAGCACGCGCTCGAGAAGCGCGGGCTCTACACGCGCGTCATGTCCGCGATCGAGATGCACCAGGTGTGCGAGCCGTGGATCCGCCGCCGCGCGGTGCGGCACCTGGAGAAGGGCCGCATCGTGGTCATGGCCGCGGGCACCGGGAATCCCTACTTCACCACCGACACCGCCGCGGTGCTGCGCGCGATCGAGATCGGCGCCGACGTGGTGCTGAAGGGCACGAAGGTGGACGGGGTCTACTCCGGGGACCCGAAGAAGCACGCGAACGCCACGTTCTTTCCCCGTATCGGTTACATGGATATCCTGAACCAGGACTTGAAGGTCATGGACGCGACCGCGATCTCGCTGTGCCGGGACAACCGGCTGCGGTTGATCGTGTTCAACGTCGGCGTGCGCGGCAACCTGGTGAAGATCGTCAACGGCGAAGCGGTGGGCACCGTCGTAGGGGAGTGACGCGATGCAATCCAAGACGCTGAACGACGCCGAGGAACGCATGAAGAAGGCGCTGGAGTTCGTGCGCCACGAGCTCGCCGGCATCCGCACCGGCAAGGCGAGCCCGCAGCTGCTGGACACGGTGAAGGTGGAGGCGTACGGCACGCACGTGCCGCTGCAGCAGGTGGGCTCCGTGAGCGCGCCCGAGCCGCGGTTGCTCGTCATCCAGCCCTGGGACAAGCACCTCATCAAGGCGATCTGCAAGGGCGTCAACGAGGCGAACCTGGGCCTGAACCCGACCGACGACGGCAGCGTCGTGCGCATCCCGATCCCGACGCTCACCGAGGAGCGCCGCAAGGACCTGGTGAAGCTGATCTCCAAGTTCGCGGAGGAAGGGCGTGTGCACATCCGCCAGGTCCGCCACGACGCGAACAAGGACCTCAAGCACCAGGAGGACGGCGGCACGCTGCCCGCCGACGACGCCAAGCGCCAGACCGCCGACGTGCAGAAGATGACGGATCGCTACATCGCGCTGGTGGACGAGCTCCTGAAGAAGAAGACCGCCGAAGTGATGGAGGTCTAGCCTCTCCCGGAGAAACCGTGCCCACGCGAACGCCGAGTCCCCTGAGTGCGGAAGTCCTGATCGCGCGCGGGAACATCCCGCGGCACGTGGCGATCATCATGGACGGGAACGGGCGCTGGGCGAAGGCGCGGGGCGTGCCGCGGCTGATGGGCCACCGCGCCGGCCGCGAGAGCGTGCGCGAGGCGGTGAAGGGCTGCTCGTCGCTGGGCGTCGAGGTGCTGACGCTGTACACGTTCTCGATCGAGAACTGGCAGCGCCCCGCGGGCGAGGTCGCGGCCTTGATGACGATCCTGCGCCAGACGCTGCGCGCCGAGCGGAAGGAGTTGCGCGAGAACAACGTCCGCCTCGGCGTCATCGGCCGGCCGAGCGACCTGCCGAAGCCGGTGCGCGACGAGATCGCGGACACGCAGGCCTACCTCGAGTCCTGCACCGGCATGCAGCTCAACCTCGCGCTCTCCTACAGCGGCCGCGCCGAGCTGGTGGACGCCGTGCGCCGGCTGGTGGACGACTCGATCGCGTCGGCCCATATCAACGACGAGCTGCTGGCGAGCTACCTCTACACGGCGGGCCTGCCCGATCCGGACCTGCTCATCCGCACCAGCGGGGAGATGCGACTCTCGAACTTCATGCTCTGGCAGCTCGCCTACACCGAGCTGTGGATCACCGAGACGCTGTGGCCGGACTTCCGCCGCCGCCACCTGTTCCAGGCGGTGGCGGAGTTCCAGGGCCGCGAACGCCGCTTCGGGCGCTCGGATTGAACGGCCCCCCGATGGCGACGCCCGAACGCTCGAGCGAACCCGCTTCCGCGGCCGTGACGCCCGCGCCCAAGCGCGGCCAGTGGGCGCTCGCGCTGCGGGTCGCGAGCGGCCTCGTGTTCGTGCCGCTCCTGATCCTGCTCGCGCGCGCCGGCGGGCTCGCGTGGCTGGGTTTCGTGGTACTCCAGACCGGGCTCGGCCTCGAGGAGTTCTACCGCATGGCGCGCGCCAAGGGCCTGGCGCCGGTGCGCTGGCTGGGGTTCGCCTCGGCGTTCGTGCTGCTGGGGCTCGCCTACCGGCCGCAGACGCCGAACGCGTCGTTGCTCACGACCGGCGGCCTGCTCGTGCTGCTGGCGCTGGCGCTCCGCCGCGGCGGCCAGCCGCGCGTGCTCGAGAGCGCCGCGGTGACCGCGTTCGGTGTCTTCTACGTCGGCTGGCTCTCCGCCCACTTCGTGCTGCTGCGCGAGCTGCCGTGGCGCGCCGGCCTCGCCTACTCGGATGGCGGCTCGCTGGTGCTCTACGCCTTCCTCGTCACCTGGAGCTGCGACACCGGCGCCTACCTCACCGGGCGCCTGTTCGGGCGCACGCGGCCGTGGACCACGATCTCGCCGCGGAAGACGCTCGAGGGCGCGATGGGCGGGCTCCTGTTCGCGGTGATCGCGGCGCAGATCGGTGCCGCCACGTTCCTGCGCGCGGGCGGCGGCACGCCGCTCCTGACCTGGCCGCACGCGCTCGCGATCGGCGTGCTGGTGGGGATCTGCGGCCAGGTGGGCGACTTCGTGGAATCGCTGTTCAAGCGCGACGCCGCGAGCGGCGACTCCTCGGACCTGATCCCCGGCCACGGCGGGGTGCTCGACCGCTTCGACAGCCTCTATTTCGGCGCGCCGATCGTCTACCACTACCTGCGCGCCGTGATCTTCCAGGTGCCGTGAACGACCTGGCGGTGCTGGGCTCGACCGGCTCCATCGGCGAGCAGACGCTGGACGTGGCCGCGCGCGAGTCGACGCGGCTCAAGGTGACCGCGCTCGCCGCGGGCCGCTCGCTGGACCGGCTGTGCGAGCAGGCGGCGCGCTGGCAGCCCCTGCACCTGGCCCTGGAGCAGGCCGCGGACCCTGCCTCGGCCCGCGCCCAGCTGCGCGCGGCGGCGCCCGGCGCCGATGTGGAGGTGGGCCCGGGAGCTGCGGCGCGGCTCGCGGAGCGCTGCCGCGCGCCGCTGGTGGTGAACGGCATCGTCGGCGCCGCGGGGCTCGCCGCCTCGCTCGCCGTGCTCGAGCGTGGCGCGCGGCTGGCACTCGCCAACAAGGAGACGCTGGTGATCGGCGCCGACCTGGTGGCGCCGCTGCTGCGAAAGCGTGGCGCACAACTGCTTCCCATCGACAGTGAGCACTCCGCGGCGATGCAGTGCCTCCAGGGCCGGCCGCCCGCGGAGGTGACGCGGCTGACGCTCACGGCGTCCGGTGGACCTTTGCGCGGGCATCCGGATTGGCGACGTGCGAGCCCGGCGGAAGTGCTGGCCCACCCGGTGTGGGCGATGGGTCCGCGGATCACCACCGACTCGGCGACGCTCTTCAACAAGGGCCTGGAGCTGATCGAGGCGCACGCGCTGTTCGGGCTCGGCTGGGACCAGCTGGACGCGGTGATCCAGCCGCGCGCCGTGCTGCACGCGATCGTCGCCTTCCGCGACGGCTCGCTCGTGGCGCAGGCGGCGCACGCCGACATGCGGCTGCCGATCCAGCTCGCGCTGTCCTGGCCCGAGCGCTGGGGCGAGGCCGTGCCGCCGCTGGCGGTGTCCGCGCTCGCCGGGCTGGAGATCGAGCCGATCGAGCCCTCGCGCCACCCCGCGTTCGCGTGCGCGCTGGCCGCCGGGCGCGCCGGCGGCACCGCGCCGTGCGTGGTGAACGCCGCCGACGAGGTCGCGGTGCAGGCATTCCTGGACGGCGCCATCGCGCTCGGTCGTGTGCCCGAGGTGCTGGAGGCCGTGCTCGCGGCCCACACCGTCGAGCGCGTGGAATCGCTGGCGCAGTTGAACGGCGTGGACGCGTGGGCCCGCGAGGCCGCGCGCAGCGCGATCCGCCCGATCCTGCGATGAGCGCGCCGGTGGTGGCGGTGCGCCTGCGCGCGCTCGGCGACCTGACGCTGTGCACGGCCGCGTTTCATTCCCTGGCCGAGGGGCATCCCGGGCGCGACCTGCACGTGGTCACCGAGGCCCGCTTCGCGCCGTTGCTCGAGGGCCAGCCGCAGATCACGCGCGTGTGGCCGGTCCAGCGCACGACGGCGTCGACCCTGCGGGTGGTGCTCGCGCTGCGCTCGCTCCGGCCGGCGCTGGCCGTGGACTTCTTCGGCAACTCGCGCAGTGCGCTGATCGCGCGGCTCTCCGGGGCGAAGCAGGTCTGGGGCTTCGACGTTCGCGGCCGCGCACGCGCCTACCACCACACGGTGCCGCGCGTGCAGCACGCGGGCGATGAGCAGCGCGAGTACGCGGCGGCGTCACTGCTGCGGCTGGCGCGCGCCGCGGGCGGCGCGGCGGTGCCGGCGTTCCCGAGGCTCACGCTCACGGAGCGCGCGAAGCGCACGGGCGCCGAATGCCTCGCGCGCGCCGGTGTGGAGGAGCCGGGGCGCACGGTGGGGTTGGTGCCCGCGGGCTCGTGGGCGACCAAGACGTGGCCGCTCTCGCACTCGGCGGTGCTCGCGCGCCTGCTGATCGAGGCGGGCCACCGGGTGCTGGCGATCGGCGGCCCGGGCGAGGAGCAGCCGCTCGAACGCCTCGCCCGGCTCGCCCCGGGCACGCGCACGCTGTGCGCGCCCGACGTGGCCGCGCTCGCGGGCGCCATCGCGCCGCTCCGGGCGCTGGTCGGCACCGACAGCGGACCGCGCCACCTCGCGGTCGCGTTCGGCCTGCCCACGTACACTTGGTTCGGGCCGGCACACCCCGGCGCGTGGACGCCGGACCTCCCGCGCCATGCCTTCTGGCGGACGAGCCTCCCGTGCCGCGCCTGCGAGCGCACGGTGTGTCCGCACTGGAACTGCCTGCCGTCGCTCACGCCCGAGGAGGCGGCCGAGCGGGTCCTCGACCACCTCGCGGCGCACGTGCCCACGCCGCCGCGGGCGCCCGGAGCCGCCCGATGAACGGCGCCAAGCTCCCACTCTCGGTGCTCCTGCTCCTCCGCGACGAGGTGCGTGACGTGGAGGAACTGTTGCCCACGCTCGGCTCCGCCGCCGAGGTGGTGGTGGTGTGGGATCCGCGCGGCGACCGCGCCGCGCGCGACGCCGCCGAGCGGCTCGGCGCGCGCGTGTTCGAGCGCGAGTTCGACGGCTTCGGGCCGCAGCGCGGCTTCGCGCTCGAGCAGTGCACGCAGGACTGGGTGCTGTGGCTGGACGCGGACGAGCGCCTGACGCCGGCCTCGCTGCCGGCGCTCACCCGCGCCACCGTGCTCCCCGGGGCGCCGCCCGGCGTCGTCCGCGTGCTGCGCGAGACCCGGTTCCTGGGCGAGGAGATCCACTGGTGCGGCTGGCGCGACGAGTGGCTGCCGAGGCTCTTCACCCGCCGCGGCGCGCGCTTCGACGACGCGCCGGTCCACGAGCGCGTCCTGCTTCCGGGCGCGGTGACGCACCGCGGCGTGGGTCGCATCGTGCTCGTCCACCACAGCTATCGCACCATCGACGACTGCGTCTCCAAGATGACGCGATACGCGCACGCGAACGCGGAGAAGTCGTGGCGGGCGGGACGCCGCGCCGGGCTCCTCGACGTGATCGTGCGGCCTCCGCTTCGGTTCCTGCGCCAGTTCGTGCTCCAGCTCGGGTTCCTGGACGGCGCCCACGGCTTCGTGCTGTGCGCGTTCGCGGCCGCACAGGTGTTCCTGAAATACGCCGAGCTGTGGGCGCGATCGCGCGCCGGGCGGAGCGCGTGACGACCGTGTGCTGCTTCGGTGCCTATGACATCGCCTACCCGCGCAATCGCATGGTGCGCGCCGGGCTCGCGGCGGCGGGCTTCGGCGTGGTGGAGGCGCGGGCCGAGGGCAAGCGGGCGTGGCGGCGCTGGCCGGCGCTGGCCGCGGCGTGGTCGCGGGTGGCGCAGCGATCGGACCTGGTGCTGGTCCCCGAATTCCGCCACAAGGACGTTCCGCTCGCGCGCGCGCTGAAAGGCGCGCGTCCGCTGGTGTTCGATCCCCTGGTCTCGCGCTGGGACACGCTGGTGGAGGACTGGCGGCTGCACGCGCAGGGGAGTGCCCAGGCACGCTGGAATCGCGCCATCGACCGCTGGTCGTTCCGCGCCGCGGATCGGCTCCTGTGCGACACGTGGGCGCACGGCGAGCTGTTCGTGGAGCTGGGAGCGGAGCGCACGCGGCTGCGGCGCGTGCTCGTGGGCGCGGAGCCGGCGTTCTTCGAGGTGGCGCCGCCGCCCGAGCAGGGCCCGGTGCGGCTCACCTACATCGGTGGCTTCCTGCCGCTCCATGGCATCGCCACGCTGCTCGAGGCCGTGGAGCTCCTCGAGGCGCGCGCGAGCCAGCTGCCACCCTTCGTCGTCCAGTTGGTGGGTGACGGCATCGACCACGACGAGGCGCGGGCCACCGCGCGCAAGCTCGGGCTCACGCGCGTGGAGTTCACCGGCCGCATGGCGTACGCGGACGCTCCGCGCGTGCTCGCCTCCTCGCACGTGGCGCTGGGCGCCTTCGGCAAGGGTGAGAAGACCGGCCGCGTGATCCCGCACAAGCTCTGGCAGGGCCTGGCGGCGGGCCGCGCGGTGGTGACCGGCGACGGGGATGGCCCGCGCGAGGTGTTCACCGACGGCGTGCACCTGAAGCTCGTGCCCCGCGGCGATGCCGCGAGGCTTGCCGATGTGCTCGCCGGGCTCGTGGCCTCGCGCGAGCTGCGCGAACGCCTGGGCGCCGCCGGCCGCGCGCGCGCGTGCGAGCTGGGAACACCCGAGGCGGTGGGCCGGCAGCTCGCCGAAGCCCTGGCAGGCCTTGCATGAGGGTCGCCCACCTGGACACCGGCCGCACCTGGCGCGGCGGGCAGGCGCAGGCGCTGCTGCTGATGCGCGAGCTGCGCGCGCGCGGCGTCGACCAGCTGCTGCTCGCACCCGACGGGCCGCTCGCGGAGCGATCACTCGCGCAGGGCTTCGAGCTCGAGCGCTGGTCGCCAGCGAGCGAGCTGGATCTCGTCGCCGTGAGCCACGCCCGCTCGCTGCTCAAGCGCTTCGCCCCGGACGTCGTCCACTGCCACAGCGCGCACGCGCACGCCACCGGCGTGCCGGCGGCGCGCTGGGCGGGTGTGCCCGCGGCGGTGGTGTCGCGCCGCGTCGACTTCCGCGTGCGCACGAACCTCGGCAGCCGGCTCAAGTACGCGCTGCCGGTGGACCGCTACCTGTGCATCAGCGAGGGCGTGCGCGCCGCCATGCTCGCCTCGGGGGTCCCGGCAACGAAGCTGGCCCTGGTGCCGAGCGGCGTCGACCTCGCCGAAGTGCGCGCCGACGCGGCCCGGCCCGCGCCGGCCCTGCGTACGCTCGCGGACCTGCCTCCTGACGCCGAGATCATCGGCACGGTGGCGTCGCTCGCGCCGCACAAGAACCACGCGCTGCTGCTGGATGCCGCGCGCGAGGTGGTGACCGCGCGCCCGCGCGCGCACTTCGTGTGGCTGGGCGAAGGGGAGTGCCGGCCGGCGCTCGAGCGTCAGCGCCACGCGCTGGGACTCGAGGCGCGCGTCCACCTGCTGGGTTTTCGCGACGATGCGCGCGCCCTGCTCCAGCAGTTCGACGTGTTCGCGCTCTCCAGCTACCTGGAAGGCCTGTGCACGTCGCTGCTGGATGCGCAGGTGCTCGGCGTGCCGATCGTGGCCACCGCGGTGGGCGGCGTGCCGGAGGTGGTGAGCGACGACCGCACCGGGTGCCTGGTGCGCGCACTCGAGCCCTCGGCCCTGGCGCGGGCGTTGATCGGCGCGCTCTCGGACCCGGCGCGGCGCGCCCGCTGGGCCGAGGCGGCGCGCGGGAGCGTCGAGGCATTCGGCATCGCGCACACGGCGGAACGCACGCTCGCGGTCTATCGCCAGGTGCTGGAAGGGCGGGCCGCGGCGGTTTGACGAGGACATTGAGAGCGAACCGCCCCAAGCCTGCCGAAACAAAGGCCAAACGCTTGACGCTTCAGAAGTCACGAGAGTAGCCTCGCGCAACTTCCCGTGGAACAAGGAGGAGCCGTGGGTCTCAGCAGTTTCCTGCCCGGCATACTGCTGCTCGGCATCGTCATCTTCTTCCACGAGCTGGGCCATTTCCTCGCCGCCAAGTGGCGGCGGGTGACCGTGCTCAAGTTCTCGTTGGGCATGGGGCCGGAGCTGATCGGGTTCACGCGTGGTGGCACACGCTACTGCGTGTCGTGGATCCCGCTCGGCGGCTTCGTGCAGATGGCGGGCGACCACCTCGCCGACGACGGCTCGATGCCCGAGGGCGGCCCGGAGCAATTCCTCACGCATCCCTGGTACGGGCGCATCGTCATCGCGGTCGCGGGACCGGCGGCGAACCTGGTGACGGCGTTCGCGGTGCTGGTGCTCACGTTCCTGCTCGGCGTGCACCAGCCCGACTGGCCGAGCCGCCTGGGGCCGCTGCCGGACACGACGCGTGCCTACGCCGCGGGCCTGCGCGAGGGCGATGAGCTCGCCGCTCTCGACGGGCACACGATCCACACCTGGCGCGACCTCGACGATGCCGGCTCGCGTGCGCTTGAAGGCAAGCGCCCGGTTTCGATCGCGTTCCGGCGCGACTCGCTCGCCGACAGCATCTCCGTCCCCGCAGCCGACGCCCGCGCCGTGCTCGGCGACCTGCAGCCGCCCCCGCCGCCGGCCGAAGTGGGCGGCGTCGGCACCGGCATGCCCGCCTATCGCGCCGGTGTGAAGGAGGGCGACAAGGTGCTCGCCGTGAACGGCAAGCCCGTGCACACGTTCCAGGAGATCGCGCGCGCGCTGCGCGGTCGTGCCGACCAACCGACGCCGATCACCTTCGAGCGAGAGGGAAAGGTCTTCGACCTCACGATCGCGCCCATGCGCATGGATGGGAACGGCGACGTGGCGCTGATCGGCATCGAGCCGCCGCGCGGCATGGAATGGGTGCAGAAGCTGCCGTTCACGCAGGCGGTCCCGGCCGCGTTCCGCGGCACCGGCGACCTGGTGGCGAACGTCTACGGCAGCCTGTGGCTCACGATCACCCGTCCGGCCTACTACCGCGAGTCCATCGGTGGGCCGATCTTCATCGGCCAGATGGCGAGCGACTCGGCCAAGCACGGTCTCGATCGCTGGCTCTACCTGCTGGCGTTGATCAACGTCGCGATCATGGCATTCAACCTGCTGCCGGTGCCGCTCCTGGACGGCGGCCACATCACGCTGGCGCTGATCGAGGGTGTGCGCCGCCGTGCGGTGTCGGGCCGCACCTACATGAACTTCCAGAAGGTGGGACTGGTGCTGGTCGGCACGCTGTTCGTGTTCATCCTGTCCAAGGACCTGGCGCGTCCGTTCCAGCGCCTGCGCGCCGTCGACAAGGCCCCGCGGGAGACGACCACGGTTGCGCCCGACCCGCACTAGGCTGCTGCTCGGGTGGCCACGTGCGCACGCGTGGCTGTCCAAGTCGCCGCCTGGCCGCCGGGGATGTGACCGCGGGCCCGCGCCGGGAGCGGCGCTCGCCGTGCTGGCCGCGGCCTGCGTGCTCGGCCTCCTCGCCGGTGTGGGGCCGCTCCACGCGCAGCCGGGTGGGGACCTGCCCGAGCAGCTGCGCGTCATCGCCGACGTGCGGTTCAAGGGCAACAAGCACCTGGGCAAGCGCCAGCTGAAAGAGGCGCACTTGAAGACGCGCGACCCCTCGTCGCTGCCCTGGCGCGAGCGGCCGACGCTGCGCATGGACTACCTGCGCGCCGACACCGCGGCGATCACCGCGCTCTACCGGCACTACGGCTACCTCGACGCCAGCGCGCACTGGGTGATCGAGTCGACGCCCGACCCCGAGGCGGCGCGGGTCGTGTTCGTGGTCGAGGAGGGCGGGCGCGCGAAGATCTCCACGGTGAAGCTGGCAGGCGTGCACGAGTTCAAGCCGCACGAGATCACGCGCACGCTGCTGGCGAAGTCGAAGCGCGTGTTCGATCCCGCGTTCCTGGCGCTCGACACGCTGCACATCGCCGTCCTCTACCAGGAGCGCGGGCACCGCGCGCACACGTCCGCGAGCTACACGCGCGGCTCGCCGGACTCGCTGGCGATCGCGGTCACCTACGAGATCCAGGAGGGCCCGCGCTATACGGTCGGACGCATCGACTACGAGAGCGCCGGCAAGCTCAAGGAATCGCTGGCGCGGCGGGAACTGCTGCTCAAGCCCGGCGAGACGTTCCGGCGCTCGTACCTCGAGCGCTCGGTGCAGCGTCTCTACGACACCGGGCTCTACAGCCAGGTGCAGGTGAGCACGACGATCGACACCAGCCAGGC
>DATLUU010000699.1:0-2844 GCA_035577885.1 Verrucomicrobiia bacterium | reverse complement strand
TCCGTGCCGGGACCGCGGCGCGCGCGCAACGCGCGGCGGGAAGCGCACGTAACGCTAGTCCAGACCGCTCGCGCCGCGAAGTGAATCCTTGCGCAAGTAGCCGTTCGGACCCGACGTGTTGCGGCTCCGCCGCACCTCCGGGTAGCGTCCGCCGCCCTCGCACCCTTGGCCTTCCGTAGCGCCGCAACGGAGTCGCCCCATGCTGCCCCAGCGACCGCAGCGCCCCCTGCCCCGCACGTTCCACACCCCCGGCGACCCGCAGCGGGTGTCCCGGTGGGTGCACTTCTCCGGCCTGCCCTGCCCCCGCGCGCACGTGTTCATGGCCCTGGCGCTGGCGGTGGTGATCGCCCTGCCGGCCGAGGCCTTGGCCGCGCCCGCCGAGGGCCCCACGCTCGCCAAGGAAGACACCATGCGCACGGACGTCTCCACGGTGCTCGTCAAGGCGCCGCGCGTGACGCTCGAGGAGATCCTCGATCGCGTGGCGCGCGGCGAGGCGCGGCGGGATTCGCTCATGCGCGACCAGTCGTTCACCGCGACGCTGCGCGTGATGCGCGACACCGAGAGCAAGAAGGCGCCGGTGCTGTTCGCGGAGAGCGTGTCCAAGGTCTACAAGAAGAAGCCGGACAAGCTGCGCACGGTCGAGCTGCGCCACTACGAAGAGAAGCCCGACAAGGGCGATCACGGCGACAATGAAGACCTCAACGCCGACTTCTCGCCGAGCATGGGCGAGGAGATCGTGAACTTCGCCTTCCGCCCCGCCAACCGGAAGAGTTTCAAGTTCACGATCGAGGACCGCAAGCTGCTGGGCGACCACCTGCTCTACACGCTCGCGTTCGAGCCGCGCTCGGCGCTCGCGGTGTTCGAGCCCTCGGGGCGCGTGTGGGTGGACACGAAGGACTTCGTGATCGTGCGCCAGGAGATCGAGTTCCGGCAGTCGCCGGTGCCGCTCGTGCTCAAGGACATCAAGCACCTGGTGGTGGAGCGCGCCCGCGCCGGCGACTTCTGGGTGATGTCGCGCGTGCTGATGCGCATGGAGCTGACGATCCCGATCCCGAAGTTCGGCCGCGCGTTCGATTTCGCGCTGGCGCTGAGCGACTACACGGTGAACACCGACCTGCCGGACAGCCTGTTCGCCGGCACCGACCGCCAGGGCCGCGTGCGCCGCTCGAGCAAGAAGGGCTCGTGAACGCTCGCGCGAACGCCCTGCGGCTCGCCGCGGCCGCGGTGCTGCTGCTCGCGGCCGCCTCGGCGCGCGCGCAGGATGCGCCCGCCGACACCCTGCTCGACGCCTACGTGCGGCAGATGCGGGACTCCACCGACCAGTGGTTCGGCAGCACCGCGGCGCCGGTGGACACGGCGGGGCTCGACTCGGCGCTCGCCGCGGGCCTGCTCAAGGGGCCGCACGCCCACGCCCGCCAGCGCCGGCGGCTGCGCTTCGACTGGGGCCCCGCGCTGGGCTTCAACCGCGCCGACGGCGGGCAGCTGGGCGCCGGCGTCTCCCTCGGCACGCCCTGGCTCTCGGGGCTCTCCGGGAAGCTCCAGTACACGACCGGCACGCACGAACTCCTCGGCGAAGGTGCATGGACCGGCTCGTGGAGAGTGGACGCGCTCCACTCGCGGCTCGGCCTCAAGCTTGCCGCCGGGCGCTACACGCTCGCCTTCGACCGCGACTACTACGAGCCCATCCTCACCTCGCTCAACGCGCTCATCGCCGGCGAGGACCGCCACCAGTACCTGCGCCGCGACGGCTTCGTCTCCAACCTGCGCCTCTCCGCCGAATCCGGTTTCGCCACGCTCTCGTTTCGCGACCAGCTCGAGTCGTCGCTTCCCTACACGACGGACTGGTACTTGTTCGGGCACGGTCCCGTGCTGCCGTTCAATGACACCGCCGCGGTCGGCCGGGTGAGCGAGCTGGGGTTCGGTGGCGACGTCACCATCCCGGGCACTCGCTTCCGCGTGAACGCCAACTACTGGACGAGCGATCCCCAGCTCGGGAGCGACATGCTCTACCGGCGCACGCGCGTCACCGCGGGCGGCGACGTGTCGCTGGGCCGGCACTTCTCGCTGGTGCCGCAGGCCACCTACGGGTACCTGCGCGGCGAGACGCCGCCGCAGGAGGCGTTCTTCCTCGGCGGTGTGGCGAACGTGCGCACGCTCCGGCGCAACGAGCTCGCCGGCGCCGGCCGCGCCTACGGGCGGCTGGACCTGATCGTGGTCGACGACCTCGGGCGCCCGCTCCACCTGCCCATCCCTGCGCGCCTGCCGCTCCAGCTCGGGATGTTCGCGGGCTCGGGTGCGGTGTGGGGTCGCGATCCGGTGACCGGCGACGCGACACCCACCTCGCGAACGCTGCCGCATGCCGACGAGTTCTTCTCCGAGGTGGGCGCCGGCGTGATGCTGCGGTTCGGCATCCCGAATCCGCTCACCGCGCTGCGCCTGGAGGTGGCGTTCCCGCTCGGCGCCGACCACCGGCACACGTCGTACGCGCTGGCGTTCCAGGAGCCGCTGAACCTGCTGCCGGCACGCTGAGCGCGCGCGGCGTCACAACGAGTCGAGCTCGGTGTCCTTCTTCCCCGCGAGCGCCCGCTTCGCGCGGTCGAGCTTGAGCTTGAGCCGCCCGCGGAGCGCCGGCGACATCTCGGTGGGCCAGAGCCGGTAGGCCTCGCTCGTCGCCTGCTTGAGTGAGCCCGCGTGCACGCCCATGCGCAGCGTTCCGAACGTGAGCTGCAGGTCGGCGTCGTCCCCGAGCTGCAACGAGTCGCCGGTCTTGATCAGGCTCTTGGCGTCGTACCAGCGCGGCGGGAACAGCGTGTGCGGGTAGACCCACGTGTAGTCCACCGCCCA
>DATLUU010000698.1:0-7041 GCA_035577885.1 Verrucomicrobiia bacterium | reverse complement strand
GCTCGAGCGAGTGCACCTTGTACTCGTACTCGAACCGGGTGGCGCCGCTCGCGTCCGCGTGCAGCGCGTAGACCTCGAAGTAGGCGAGCAGCGGCTCGTCGCTGTCGATGCGGCGCTCGAGGTTCGGGGCCAGGCGCACGACGCCGTCCACGGGGACGGTTTCGAGCGGGCCGCAGACGAGCACGATGTCGCTGAGCGCGAGCGCGCCCGGCAGCGGTTCGAGTTCGTGGCGCTGGCGCACCACGCCGCGCCCGCCCTCGCCGTCGCCCACCGACACCGCCACGCGGTAGCGCCCGGGCGGCAGGTCGAACGCGAAGTCGCCGGCGCGCGTCGTGGCCGCGTCGCAGCGCGAGGCGCCCAGGTCGCGCGCCATGCGCGCCACCTCGTGCTCGGTCGAGTCGAGCACCACGCACTCGGCGTGGAGCGCGCGGCCGGGCATCCCGGGCGCGGCCACGTTCGCGAGCAGGCGCGGGCCATGATCGCCCTGGAACGCACTCACGACCGATTCGATCGGAAGCGGATGCTCGCCGGGAGGCAGCGGCGCGAACACGCCGCGCGCTCCCACCGTGGCGAGCAGCCCGCTCCGTGCGAGTCGCGCGGGGTCGGGCGCGGGGTCGGGGTCGCCCCACTCGGTCCGCGGCAGCCGGTAGTGCTGCGAGAGGGTGGGATCCTCGAGGAGGACGAGCAACCCGAGGTTCGGGTACGCCCAGAGCTGGGCATGCAGTGGGTACCACATCGACTCTGCGTCGCCGGGGCGTCGCATGCCGCCGAGCGTGGGGACCTGGGGGATGCTGACCGAGTTCTGATTGTGCAGCCGCGCAAGCGGGACGCCCTGTGGGTCGTACTCGACGCCCCCGGGCGCGCCGTAGCGGATGTAGAGCTCGGCGCGCATGTCCCAGACCGCCTCCCGGCTGTCGCTGAACAGCAGCGTCGCGTGCGCGATCCGCGCCCAGTATTCGAGCCGCGCCTCGTTGACGCGGGTCGTGGGATCGGGATCGCCCGAGCTCCAGAATCGCCGCACCTGCTCGGCGCGTTGGGCGGGTGACAGCTGCTCCAGGTCTTCTCCATCCTGCGGCGGCAGCAGCGGCGAGATGTCGGCGAAGCGGGCCGAGAGCGACCGCGGCAGCCGGGGGATCGCCACCGTGAACAGGCTCTCGGCGCGGGCGAGGCGACCGCTCCGGTAGGTGACGTAGGCGTTCGCGAGCTCCGCGTCGGTCGACTCGGGGGATGCTGCCAGCGCCGCGTCGGCTGCGAGCCGGGCGCCGCGCGCGTCCCCCTGCTCCACGCGCAGAGCGGCGAGCAGCGTCCACGACCGGGCGCGCGAGGAGTCCAACCGCACGGCGTGTTCGAGATCGCTCACCGCCTGGTCGCGTGACTCGGGTGCCAGCGTGGTGAGCCAGTCGCGCTTCCAGGCGAGTCCGAGCGCCTCCCAGGCGCCGGCGTCGTCCGGTGCGAGCTCGGTCACGTGCGCGAACGCCACCTCGGCGTCGTGCGTGTAGCCTGCATCCAAGTACGCTCGTCCGAGTGCTGCCAGCACCTTCGGGTCGCGCGGAGCGAGCTTCACCGCCTGCTCGAGGGAAGCGATCGCCTTGCGATGCTCCTCGGCCGTGGCGTTCGAGGAGCCTGCCGCGGCGAGACCCGCGGACCCGCGATCGCCTGCCGTGGAGACGCCAGCGGACAGGAGCAGCGCGGCGGCAGCCAGCGCGCAGCAGGGGCGGCGCATCGAGGATCCTCGCTTTCGTGCCCGATCTGGAGGGGATCGACGGAAAGGCTAACGCGGTGTGTCGGGGAGAGGCGAGCGGAAAGCGCAGGGTCGGGGTGCCAGAGTGTTCACCTCACCACCGCAAGCGGCTCGTCCTCACTCGCTGGTCTTCAGCGAGTCCGCGAGCGTGCGGATGCGCGGATACGACGCCGCGCTCGGGCTGGAGCGCACGGTGCGCTCGATCACCCCCCGCGCCGCGACGCCGTTCCCCGCGTGGGCGTGGAAGTCGGCGGCTTCCGCGATGAGATCCAGGACCTCGGGCGACAGCGGCAGCGCGCCCGGTCCGCGCGCGGGCCCCAGGTAGCGATCGACGGATGCGACGTAGACGCTGTCGACCTGGGCGTCGCGGCCCCACCTCCTGTAGAGACCGATCAACGCCTGATAGATCCGGGGCCGGTTCAAGGGATCGAGCTCCAGCGCACGTCGAAGCAACTGCTCCGCTTCTGCGTACTGGTCGGGTCCGGCCCCGGGCGCCGTGGCGATGACCATCGCCAGCGAGAGCCGGTTGGGCGGGTTCATGGGATCGAGTTGGATCGCCCGGCGCATCGCGACCTGTGCGCGCGCGCGATCGGGCGGCGATGAGCGGACGCGGGCCTCTCCCTCGTAGACCAGATAGCTGGCATTGAGCGGATCCCAGCGCGCCGCCGACGCGTACGCCGCGGCAGCCGCTTCCCAGTTCCCCGCTCGGGCGAACGCCTGGCCGCGATGGAACTCCCGATCCCCTCGTCCCCAGCACTGCGTCGCGAACAGGGCCGCCATCAGGATGGCGACCATGGCGATACGTTGGCGCCCACCGAGGGCCGCGGCGGTCCCGTCCCGTTGCTGATCGACGGCCACTCGCGCCAGCACGCCCGCGAGTGCGAACGCGGTGATCGGGTTCGCGGGGAAGGACCAATCCATGTCGACGGCGTTGTGGATCAGGAACGCGAACAGCCCCATGCCCACGCCCACGATCAACGTGTACTCCCGCTCGTCGCTCGCGCGGCGCGACATGCGCCACCATGCAAACGCTGCCCAGCCGAGCAGCACCGCCAATGCGAGCACGCCGACGACACCCATGTCCGAGGCGGTCTGGAGGTAGAGGCTGTGCGCGTCGCGGGCGTAGTAGTTCACCTCGCGCTGATAGGACGCGTAGATGGCGCCGAACGTGTTCGGCCCGGTGCCCAGGATCGGGTGGTCGCGGAAGATCTGGAGGGCGCCGATCCAGAACAGGTAGTGCCCGTGCGCCGAGGCGTCGCCGGCGTCGGAGATCGACGCCGCGCGCGCGGCGACCGCACCCGTTGTGCCCGAGCTTGCCGAGCGGCCCATGACCCAGACGCAAGCGACGACCACGAGGGCGATCACGCCGGCGCGCATCGCCGCTCGCCTCCGCGGCGGGCGCATCACCATCGCGGTCGCGACCAACGCCAGGAGGCCCGCCGCCCAGGCGCCGCGCGAGTACGTGAATACCAGGGAGACGGTGAGCAAGACGGTCGCGGCTCCGTGCGCGAGCGCGTTTCGGGCGCTGGCTGCGCGAACGGCGCGCACCAGGGTCAGGGGCACGACGAGCAGCAGGAACGCGGCGAACGGGTTCGGCCAGTAGAAGGTCGAGCTCCAGCGGGCGGAGATGTCCCCGGAGCCCCAGAACCAGAAGAGCGCGACGAGGCAGAGCCATCCGGCCGTGAGCACGACGCCGTCCACGAACCATTCGCGCGCATCCTCGAGCCCGGTCGCCACCAGCATGGCGATCGCGGCGTAGGTCACCCACAGCACGAGGTCGCGCACGCTCCCGCTGGGCCAGATCGACGGGATCGAGGTCAGCGCGACGACGCCGATCATGACCAGGAGCGGAGCCGCCGGCCGCAGGTCCCGGGTCGCACCCGTGGCGATCGCGATCGCCAGCGCGATCAGCACGGCGCTCTGCGCCCACACCATCGTCCCGACGTGGCGCCCGCCGTCACCGATCGCGAGCGCGAAGACCGCGGCGACGGCGACCACGGCCGGTAGCGCCCGGCCGATCCGCTCGCTCACGGCGCCTCGGCGCACGACGGCCACGCGAGCTTCGCATCCTTGCTTCGATCACGTGCGGTCATGGGCGCGCAGGTTAGCCCGGTGAGCGCCCGGGACGCGAGCGGAGTCCGGGGCGGGTCACGCCCGCCGCGCGATCACCTCGATGAATCCGCCACGGCGGAACGCCGCGCCGGCGGTCGTCGCGAGCAGCGCGAGCGGCGCGAGCACGGGTGCCAGCACCGCGAGCGCGGTGACGTTGTAGCCGTACTCGAGCGGTCCCATGGCCTCCGTCACCTGCTGCTTGGCGAGACCCGAAAGGAAGTGCCGGCGCGTGAACGCCCAATCGAGCGAGCTGTGGAGCAGCGCGTACGGGTCGTACTGGAGCGAGAAGTGCCGCACGTCGACCACGTGCAGCCCCGCTTCCTCCAGCACGCGCCGCAGCGTCGGCGGCGTGTAGTGGACGAGATGGCGCGGCACGTCCAGCCCCCACCAGCGCTCGCGCGTGAGCGAGGCCGTGAGCCCGTCGATGTTCGGCACCGAGGCGACCAGCAGGCCGCCCGGCCGGAGCAGCGCGTGCACCTGGCGCATCATGGCGACGGGCTCGCCGATGTGCTCCAGCACCTGCCACATCGTCACCGCGTCGAACGAGCACCGCGGCAGGTCGTGGTCCGCGAGTGAGCCCATGAGAAACCGGCCTCGCAACCCCCGCCTCGCCGCCAGCTCGCTCGCCGCGGGTGAGAAATCGAGCCCGGTCGCGTCCCAGCCGTGGCTCGCCATGTGGTGGACGAACGCGCCGTCGCCCGAGCCCACGTCGAGGATCCGCCCGACGCTGGCGCGCTTCTCCACCACGTGGCGGCGCGCGTCCTGGATGAGTTCCTTCACGCGCTCGGCGATGCCGCTGAAGGCGGAGTCTTCCGGGAAGTAGAACTCCTCGCCGTAGAGCATCGCGAGCGTGGTGTCCTCGAGCCGCGGCGTGAGGTAGACGAGGTCGCAGTCGCGGCAACGTCGGAGTCGGTACGTGCCGGCGACCCTGGGGTGCGTGACCGTGAGGCGCTTGAGCACGTGGCTGCTCGTGCCGGAACAGAGCGGACAGGGCGGCGCCAGTGCGGGCGAGGGGGAGATCGAAGAGAGCTCGAGGGCGGACATTGGAGTGTTCCTCCTTACACCCGTCCGTCGCGCGATCCTCGCGGCTGTGAATCCCGCGCCCGCACGGGGCGGCCGTGCGGTATCCTCGCCGTCCCCCGTCCCATGGTCCTTCCGCCCCCGGAGGATGCCCCGTGCGTTCCGACCTCGATCGCCTGATGCAGCAGCGCGGGCTCGCCGGCCTCGTCGTGCTGGCGCTCGACCGCTATAGCCCCGCCTTCTACTACTGCACCGGACAGAAGATCCACCACGGCTTCTACGTGCGCACCGCGCAGGGCCGCGCCCACCTGGTGCACGACCCCATGGAGCGCGACCAGGCCGCGCTCGTGGGCTGTGAAGCGACGTCCTACGCGCAGCGCGGCCTGCTGCAGAAGGTGAAGAGCGCCGACTCGCAGGCGGTGGCGCTGGGCGAGCTGGTGGCGGACGTGGCGCGCGAGCTGGGGATCCAAGGTCGGGTCGCGTTCGTGGGCGACGTGCCCCTCGGCTTCGGCTACCTGATGCTCGATCACCTGATGAAGCGCGCGCCCGAGATCATCGTGGATCCGTCGCAGCCCGACGTGCTGAGCGTGGCGAGCATGACCAAGGGCGCCGACGAGCTGGAGAAGATCCGCCACTGCTCGCGCGGCGCCGTGGAGGCGATGAAGCGCGTGCGCGACGAGCTCGCCTCGCTGCAGCGGAATGGGGAAGGCTTCGTCACGCGTGAAGGCCGTCCGGCGACGCTCGGCCACCTGCGCCGGCTCCTGCACAGGACGTTCGCCGAGTTCGGCCTCGCCGAGGACGGCGAGAGCATCGTCGCCCAGGGCCGCGACGCTGGAGTGCCCCACAACCGGGGCAATGATGGCGACGCCGTGCGCGCAGGCGTGCCGATCCTGATCGACATCTTCCCCGCCGAGGCGGGCGGCGGATACCACACCGACATGACGCGCACGTTCTGCCTCGGACCAGCGCCGGAACCCTTGAAGAAGGTGTACGGCCAGTGCCGCGAGGCGTTCGACGCGGCGATGACCAGGATGCGTGGCGGCGAGGCGTGTCGCGGCTACCAGGAGCTGGTGTGCGACGTGTTCGAGCGCCAGGGCCACGCCACCGTGCGCACCGACCAGCAGGTGACCGAAGGCTACGTGCACGGCCTCGGCCACGGTGTCGGCCTCGCGGTGCACGAAGGCCCGCGCCTCGGCGGCCCGACCACGAACACCGCGCTCCTGGAGCCCGGCCACGTGGTCTCGGTCGAGCCCGGGCTCTACTACCCCTCGCGCGGCCTCGGCGTGCGCATCGAGGACCTGGTCGCGGTGCGCGCCGACGGCAGCATCGAGAACCTCACCCCGGCGCCCTACGAGCTGGAGATCCCGCTCCCCGTATGAAAGCCGCGCCGTTCGACGTGCCCCGCCCGCCGCGCAACGAGCGCGCCGTCCTGGTGGGGCACGCCCAGACCGAGCGCGGCCACCTCGAGCGCTCGCTCGAGGAGCTGGCGCTGCTCGCCGACACCGCCGGCGCCAAGGTCGCGGACGTGCTGGTTCAGCGGCGCGGCACGATCCATCCCGCGACGTTCCTCGGGAAGGGCAAGGTCGAGGAGCTGAAGGAGCTGGTCGAGCGCCGCAACGCCGAGCTGGTGATCTTCGACGACGATCTGTCGCCGGCGCAGGTCAAGAACCTCGAGAAGGCGCTCGACCGGAAGGTCGTGGATCGCAGCGAGCTGATCCTCGACATCTTCGCCCGCCGGGCCCGTACGCGTGAGAGCCGGCTGCAGGTCGAGCTGGCGCAGCTCGAGTACACGCTGCCGCGGCTCACCGGCATGTGGAAGCACCTCGAGCGCCAGGCCGGCGGCATCGGCACGCGCGGCCCGGGCGAGACGCAGCTGGAGACCGACCGTCGTATTGTTCGTGAAAAGATCGCGCGGCTCAAAGCCGAGCTGCAGGCGGTGGAGCGCGAGCGCGAGACCCAGCGCGTGCGCCGCCGGCGGGAGTTCCGCGCGGCACTCGTTGGCTACACGAATGCCGGCAAGAGCACGCTGTTCAACTCGCTGACCCGCGCCGGGGTCTTCGTCGAGAACCGGCTCTTCGCCACGCTCGACTCCACCACGCGCCAGCTCGTGAGCCCGGACCGCCAGATGGTGCTGCTCACCGACACGGTGGGCTTCATCCGCAAGCTGC
>DATLUU010000697.1:0-2003 GCA_035577885.1 Verrucomicrobiia bacterium | reverse complement strand
CGGGGCGCGGTCGCGCGTCGTCCACGTCGGCGAACCACAGCGCGCGCATCGGTGCGCGGCCGGCGAACGCCTCGTCGAGCGCCGGGGCGCGGTCGCGCGTCGTCACCAGAGCCGCCACCTCGCAGTCGCGCGCAATGGTGGCGAGACGCACCGCGGGTGCGGCCGGGTCCACGGGCACGTACGCTGCGCCCGCCTTCATGATGCCGTAGAGCGCGACGATGGCGTCGGGCGACTTGGGGAGCCATAGCGCCACGCGATCGCCGCGGCGCACGCCGTGCGCCACGAGCGAACGGGCGAAACGGTTCGAGCGCTGCTCGAGCGTGGCGTAGTCGAGCGTGACGCCGTCCATGACGATTGCCGGCGCACTCGCATGCCGCTCCGCGGAGAGCGTGACCAGCCGCGGCAGCAGCCGGTGGACGTTCATAGCCCCAGGCAGCTGGCGATGATCTTCCGCTGCATCTCGCTGGTGCCGGAGTAGAGCGTTCCGGAGAGCGCGTCGCGCACCTCGCGCTCGATCGGGTACTCCTTCATGTAGCCGTAGCCGCCGTGGAGCTGGAGCGCGTCCAGCGCCGCCTTCGAGTGCATCTCGCTCACGAACAGCTTCGCCATCGCGGACTCCAGCACGGCGTTCTTCCCCTGCCCGGTGAGCCAGCCCACCTTGTAGAGCAGCCAGCGCCCGGCCTCGATCGCCACCTTCATGTCGGCGATGCGGTCGGCGACCGCCGCGAACTTGGCGATCGGCTGGCCGAACTGCTTCCGCTTCTTGGCGTAGGCGATGCAGTCGTCCAGGAGCCGCTCCATGGCGCCCAGGTGCCCGGCGAAGATGCAGGCGCGCTCCCACTCCATCGCGGAGCTGAAGATGCGCATGCCCGCGCCTTCGGGGCCGAGCCGCGCGCTCTCGGGCACGAAACAGTCCTCGAACACGACCTCGCCCATCGGCGAGGTGCGGAGTCCCATCTTGGCGATCGGCTTCCCGAACGTGACGCCCTTCGTCTCGCGCGGCACCAGGAACGCGGTGAGCGCCGGCGACTGGCCGTCGCGCTGCAGGTAGGCGAACGCCAGCGCCACGTCGGCCACGGGCGCGTTGGTGGCGAACGTCTTCTGGCCGTCGAGGACGTATCCGCCGCGCGCGCGCACCGCGCGCGAGGTGAGCGAGAACACGTCCGAGCCCGAGCCGGGCTCGGTGATGGCGTGGGCGCCGATCGCCTCGCCGCTCACGAGGCGCGGCAGCCAGGCGCGCTTCTGCTCCTCGTTGCCATAGTGGACGAGCGGCATCTGCACCGCCCACATCTGCGCGTTCAGGCTGAAGACGAGACCGTTGTCGCGGCAGCCCCAGCCCAGGGCTTCCATGGCGATCGTGGTGGTGACGAGATCCTGCCCCTGGCCGCCGTACTCGGCCGGCACCGGCAGGCCCAGCAAGCCGAACTCGGCGCACTTCTGCCAGCAGTCACGCGGGAAGCAGCCGTCGTGGTCGCGCTGCTCGAGGTCGTGGTTCAGCTCCTCGCGCGCGAACGCGCGCACCGCGTCCCTGAGCTCGCGCTGCTCGGTCGAGACCTCGAAGTCCACGCGGGGTGCTCAGTGCGCGCCGCGTGCGCGCGCGGGCTGCGACCGGGCTTTCGGGGGAACGTGCCGGGTGCGGGCATGGGACACAGCCAGCAGCACCGGCACGCGTACCCCCTGGAGCGACGCGGCGAGCGAAGGACTCGCGAAGCTCCGTACCAGTGAACGTTGGAGCGTAGGGCCGAACCCGGCGAGCGGCACCGCGAGCTGGAGCGGTGTCTCGGTGGTGGCGGCGCGCGCGCGACGCGCGCAGGAATGCCCGGCGACGAGGGCGTGCGGGCCCGCGTAAGGCAAGGGGTTGCTCCTGGTGTGCAAGGGGGGGACAGGCCAGAGGCTGTAAAAATGGTACGCGTGCATCTGCATGCATGTCAACGATTCCGCGCCGAGTGCGCGACATGCCGCTCGTTCTTCGATCAAGTGCGCCGGCAGATGACCCGACAACC
>DATLUU010000696.1:0-3604 GCA_035577885.1 Verrucomicrobiia bacterium | reverse complement strand
GCCTCGCAGCGGCAGGACGTGGAGCCGCTCGTCAAGCTCCGCAACATCGAGAAGAGCTTCGACCACGGCGCCGGCCGGTTCCACGTGCTGCGCCGCATCGACCTCGACGTGCGCCCCGGCGAGTTCGTGTCGGTGATGGGGCCCTCGGGCGCGGGCAAGTCCACGCTGCTCCACCTGCTCGGGCTCCAGGACGGCGACTGGACGGGGGACTACGCGCTCGGCGGCGTCCAGGTCGGGCCGCTCGATTCGAAGGCGCGCGCGCGCCTCCGGAACGAGAACATCGGGTTCGTGTTCCAGAGCTACCACCTGCTGGACGAGCTCACCGTGGCGGAGAACCTGGACGTGCCGCTCTCGTACCGGGACGTCCGCCGCTCCGAGCGCGAGTCGCTCGTGGCGGAGACGCTCGACCGCTTCGGCCTCGCGGCGCGCGCGAAGCTCTACCCGCGGCAGCTCTCGGGCGGACAGCAGCAGCTGGTGGGGATCGCCCGCGCGCTCGTCTCCAAGCCGCGGCTGCTGCTCGCCGACGAGCCCACCGGCAACCTCCACAGCGAGCAGGCGCGCGAGATCATGCAGCTCTTCCGCGAGCTGAACGCCGCGGGCATGACCATCGTGCAGGTGACGCACTCGGAGGAAAACGCCCGCCAGGGCACGCGCGTGGTGCGCCTGCGCGACGGCTGGATCGACTCGGACGAGCAGGGGGGATAGCGAAGCGGGTTTGCCCGAAGCCGCGGCCGCGCTCACAGTGCGCCGCGTGAGCGACGAGCCGCGTGACCCGCTGCCGCCGGCGGGCGAGCCGGGGATCGATGTCGACGAGGCGGGCTACGTGCCGCCCGATCCGGAAGAGCCGCCGCCCGTGGAGTTGGGCCGCGTCGGCGACGTGCTGCCGTGGAGCACGTCGTCCGTGCTCCTCGCCTGGGCGCTCGTGTTCTTCTGGTTCGCCTCGCGCGCGCAGATGGAGCTGAGCCCGGCCTATCTCGCGTGGGGTGCCAACGTCGACGGCCGGCCGCCGCTCGAGACCGCGTGGCGGCTCTTGGCGTCGACGTTCCTGCACGCCGGCGCTGCGCACGTGGGGATGAACGCCGTGAGCCTGCTCCTGTTCGGCTCGAGCGTGGAGGCGGTGTTCTCGCGCTGGGCGTTCTGGATCGTGTACGCGTTCGGGGGTGCCGCCGCCTCGGCGGGGAGCCTCGCCTGGCACGCGTGGCGCCACCCCGGGACCATGCGGATGAGCGTCGGCGGCTCGGGCGCGATCTTCGCGCTCGGCGGCGCGCTGCTCGCTTCTGCGATCCGGCTGCGCGGCCGGCTCGCCGTGGGCCGCGCGCGCGCGCTCGCCGCGGGCGCGCTGTTCCTGCTCACGCAGAGCCTGGTCGCGGGCTTCTCGCACCTGGGCACCGACAACGCCGCGCACGCGAGCGGGCTCATCGCGGGCTTCGCGATCGGCGCGATGCTGCCGGTCTCCGAGCAATTGGGCGGTGGCCGCACGTCAGCCGTGGTCGCGGTCACGGGCGGGCTCGCCGCGGCCGCGGCGCTGGTGGCGTTCGCGCTCGCCGTGGCCTCGGGCGTGCGCGCGGGATACTGACCGCGCGCCTCGGCGTCATGCGGGGTCTGCTAACATCAGGCTCCCCGCGCGCCGAGAACCCGGGGCGGGAGCCCGCCAATGCCAAGACCTCGTCTGAACCAACACGACCGCGCCCGTGCCGCCTGCGCGCTGCTGCTCTCGCTGGCGATCGGGTCCGCGCGCGCCGCGAGCCTGACGACGAGCGCGCCTTCCTCGGCGCCGGGCTCGTCGCGCTTCACTTGAGCGCCCTACTCGGTCCCGTCGGGACCGGTCACGGACTCCGAGTTCGCGCTCTTCCACCTCCAGCGCGCGCTCTACGACCCGGTCGATCCGCGGCTCTTGGGCGCACTCACGCCCGAACTCCAGTACCGCGTGAACGGCGAGGTGTATCGCTTCGGCGCCGAGAAGACGCTCAAACGCTTCGTCGGCGAACCGGAGCTCTGGTGCGGCGTGCTGCGAGACCCGGTGAGCGGCGAGCGCTTCCTGCCCAGCACGCACTCGCCGCGGCTCTATTTCGTGGGCGGGCCCTACTATTTCTCCAGCGATTCGACGCACGACAAGTTCCTGGACGACCCGGGCCGCTACGAGGTGAAGCGGGCGCTCTAGCCCCGGCGCCACGCCGCGTTTTCCGCTAACTTCCGCGGCCATGACCTCCACGTCGCGCTACGTGCACGGCACGCATCCCGAGGAGCAGCGGCGGCTCGCGGACCTGAACGCGCTCGTGAACCAGGCTTCGCTCGCGGCACTGCAGCCGAAGCGCGGCGAGCGCGCGCTCGACGTGGGATCGGGCCTCGGGCAGTTCGCGCGCGCGCTCGCGCAGGCGACGGGCACGCGCGTCGTGGGTGTGGAGCGGAGCCCGGAGCAGCTCGCGCGCGCGGAGGCGCTCGCGACCGAGGCAGGCGAGGGCGGGCTCGTGGAGTTCCGCGCCGGCGACGCTCTCGCGCTCCCACTCAGCTCGTCCGAGTGGGGGAGCTTCGACCTCGCGCACGCGCGCTTCCTGCTCGAGCACGTGCCGGAGCCACAGGAGGTGGTGAACGGCATGGCGCGCGCGGTGCGCTCCGGCGGCCGCGTGGTGCTGGAGGACGACGACCACGAGATGCTGCGCCTGTGGCCCGAGCCCCCCGGCGTGATGAGCGTGTGGCGCGCCTACATCCGCACCTACGACCGGCTCGGCAACGACCCGCACGTCGGCCGGCGGCTGGTCGAGCTGCTCGCGAACGCGGGGCTCGAGCCGCGGCGGATCGCGCTGCCGCTGTTCGGCGCCTGCGCCGGCGAAGCATCGTTCCCGGCCTACGTCGCGAACCTCGCCGGGGTCCTGTCCGGCGCCCGCGACGCCATCCTCGACACCGGCGGCGTCTCGCGCGAGGGCCTCGATGCGGCGCTGGACTCGATCCGAGTATGGGGTGAGCGGCGCGACGCCACGTTCTGGTTCACGATCAGCTGGGCCGAGGCGGTGAAGCCGTGAGCACGGACGGGACTGTCGAGCGCGTGCCGCGGGTGCTCGCGGCGGACGACGATCCCGATGTGCTCGCGGCGCTCAAGCTCCTGCTCCGGGCGGAAGGCTTCGAGCTGGAGACCGCCACGTCGCCGGCGCGCGCGCTCGCGGCGATCGAGAGTCACGACTTCGACGTCGCCCTGCTCGACCTCAACTACGCGCGCGACACCACCAGCGGCCGCGAGGGCCTGGAGCTGGTGGAACGGCTGCGCGCACTCGACGCCACGCTGCCGGTGGTGGTGATGACCGCGTGGGGCAGCGTCGAAGGCGCGGTCGCCGCGGTGCGCCGCGGCGCGCGCGACTACGTGCAGAAGCCGTGGGACAACGCGCGGCTGATCCAGACGCTGCGCACGCAGGTGGAGCTCGGCCGGGCGCTGCGCGTGGGCCAGCGGCTCGAGCACGAGAACCGGCTGCTGCGCCGCGAGGGCATGCCGGTGATGATCGCCGACTCGCCGGTGATGCGCCCGGTGCTGGACCTGCTGGCGCGCGTCGCACCCAGCGACGCCAACGTGCTCGTGACCGGCGAGCACGGCACGGGCAAGGAGCTGGTGGCG
>DATLUU010000695.1:0-6634 GCA_035577885.1 Verrucomicrobiia bacterium | reverse complement strand
CCTCGAGCGAGTTGCCCTTGATTGCGAGCCCCCAGGTCTTGAGCGGCCCTAGATTGGCGACGAAGCCGAAGTTCACGACCACGTCGTCCACCGTCATCGTGGTCTCTTTCTTGTCGCGGTTGTCGTAGATGATCGCGCGCTCGATCCTGCCGTCGCCCTCGAGCGTCTTCAGCTCGTGGAACGGCACCACGCGGCAGCGCGAGGCGTGGAGCTTGTTGACGCTGTCTTCATGAGCGCGGAACTGGTCGCGCCGATGGATGAGCGTCAGCTCCGAGGCGAGCGGCTCCAGGTGCAACGCCCAGTCGACCGCCGTGTCGCCGCCGCCCAGCAGCAGCACGCGGCGGTCGCGGAAGCCTTCGAGCCCGGGGAGCACGTAGTGGAGCCCGTGGCCCTCGAAGCGCGCGAGCGAGGCGTCGGTCAACTTGCGCGGCGCGAAGTAGCCGATGCCGGCGGTGAGGATCACGGTCTTGGTCTTGTGCTGCTGTCCGCGGTCGCTGCCGATCAGCCAGCCGCCGTCGACCTGGGTCAGGTTCGTCGCCTGCTCGCCCAGGCACACGGTGGGACCGTACTGCATCCCCTGCGCGACCAGATCGTTCACCAGGTCGCGAGACTTGACCTTGGGGAAGCCCGCGACGTCGTAGATGTACTTGTCCGGGTAGAGCGCCGCGAGCTGGCCGCCGGGCTCGTCCAGGCTGTCGATCAGCTTCACGCTCATCGTGCGCAGGCCGGCGTAGAACGCGGCGAAGAGCCCGACGGGGCCGGCGCCGATGATGGTGACGTCGAAGTCGGCCTCGACCGGAAGCGGGTCGGCGGGGGCTCCGGTGGGGAGGCTCACTGGAGCACCACCCAGCCGAGCGCCACCAGTACGGGCACGATCACCGCGATCAGCGCCTCGCCGGCGATGAAGCCCGAGGCGAGTGCCGTGAGCGTGCGGTTCTCCGTCTGGCCTTGGACCTGGGGCTTGGGCCAGAGCAGCGCCAGGAGCCCGCCCAGGAACATGGTCACGATGGCGCTCCCCGGCACCAGCATGCCGATGCCGATGCCGGTGGGGGACGGGCAGTACTTCTTCCACTTCGTGTCCTCGATCACGGTGAACACGATCCCCAGCACCACCGCGATCAGCAGCGCCGTGATCGCGCCCGCCGGCAGCGCCGAGAGGCCCTTGGACAACAGCGTCGCGAAGCCCGCCCACTTCTGCGAGATCGGCGACGAGAGCCCGTTGTCGCCGCCGATGCCGTAGGTGTTGCGGAGCAGCGGGTAGACCACCGCCACGGTCGCAGCACCCACGGGCACGCCCAGGAGCTGCGAGTAGGTGAGGAGCCTCGGCTTGCTGCCCATCATCTCGCCCGTGCGATACACCTGCATCAGGCCTTCCGATTCCGAGGCGATCGTGCCGGTGACGCCGCTCGCCACCATGTTCGGCAGCACGTGGCCCGGCGCCAGCACGCCGAACACCGCCTGCATCATGTTCGAGAGCGCACTGATCGGCCCCCAGTTGGTCTCGCCGAACACGCGCAGGCCGACGAGCATGAGCGGCAGCGAGAGCACGATGGCCACGATCGCCATCCACACCGGCATCCCGAGCCACGCCTGCACCCACACCACGAGCACCGAGCAGATGAGCGAGCCGATGATCACCCACTTCATCGGGAAGTCGCCGGGATCGACCTCGGCGCCCGAGAGCCTCTGGAACGTCTTGACGAGCAGCTTCCAGCGCAGCGCCAGCGCCGTGAGCCCGCCCGCGACCAGCATGCCCGTGGCCGGCCACATCACCCACAGCAGCACCTTGCGCCGCACCAGCTCGTCGATGACGCCGTGGTCGAACAGCAGCTTCGGCGCGATGCCCCAGGAGAGGATCGCGCCCGCGAGCATGCTGGTGTTGACGCGGAAGCCCACGAGCATGCCGGCGCCGAGCGAGAGCAGGCTCCAGGAGATGCCGAGATTCATCTTGGCACCCAGCGGGCCGAACGGCAGCAGCTCGGGGATGCGGTACCAGACGTTCCCCAGGAGCCGCGTGTCCTCGCGGATCGTCATCACCACCGCCGAGGCGATCGAGCCCAAGCCCATCGCGCGCGTCGCCGCCTTGGAACCATGGCCGCGCTCATCCAGGACGAGGATCGTCTCGCCCGCGGCCATGCCGTCGGGATAGGGGAGCTTCTCCTCGACCACGAAGTGCCGCCGCATCGGCACCGACAGCAGCACCCCCAGCCAGCCCGCGGTCGTGAGCCACAGGAACGCCTGCAGCGGCGAGAGCGTGAACGAGAACCCCAGCGTCTTGTCCATGTGCAGCATGTCGAACGCCGCCATGATCACGCACAGGAACGACGTCTGGCCCGCGGCCGTGCCCGCCGACTGGATGATGTTGTTCTCCCAGCGGCTGAAGTCCTTGAAAATGAGCCCGAGCGAGAGGAAGCCCAGGAACGCCGCGACCACCGAGATGTTGGGCCCGAACCCGAGCTTCAACACGATGTAGGGATACGAGGCGCCGATCACGGCGGAGATGACGAGCGAGGCGACCACGGCGCGCGGGGTGAACTCGCGGCGGGTCTGTGTTCTTACGGAGGGCGGCTGCGTTGCCGGTGCGGTGACGGCCATGGGAGGGCAGGCTAGCAAGGGGGCGGTGACCTGACCAGCGGCACCTCTAATGTGCGCCAAGTGACGCGTGTCACGGGACCGGTTGTGCGTTCGTGCGCGATTGACGTAGTGAACGCTTCTTTCCGCTCGACTCAGCGCTGGTCACGGGCGAGACTTTCATGCGTTGTTAGGGAGTGGTCCCGGAGTCTGCGGTTCCGGTGGCCTTCGCTCGAGCAGCCCACTCGCCGGTTGGAACCCCGCTGGAGGTTCGAGATGAACCGCATGCCGCGCGCCCTCGCCATCCTCGCCTTCACGCTCCTCGCCGGCGCCTCGCTGCCCGCGGCGACCGCCCACGCCAAGGTCTACGTCTACAACTGCGTGCTGAGCCCGAAGCAGGAGTCGCCGCCGACCGCGTCCAGCGGAGCGGGCGGTGGCTACTTCGTGATCGATACCGACGCCAACCAGGTGAAGTACTGGATCTCGTTCGGCGGTCTCACCTCGCCCGAGAACGCGGCGCACATCCACGGCTTCGCCGCTCCCGGCATCGGGGGTGGCATCTTGACCTCGCTGCCCGCGGGCAATCCGAAGATCGGGACCTGGAACTACACCGAGCCCCAGGAGGCGTCGATCCTCGCCGGCCTCACCTACGCGAACATCCACACCGACAACTTCGGCGGCGGCGAGCTCCGCGGCCAGATCGTGCCGTTGAACGCCGTGCTCGACCAGGCGCAGGAAACACCGACGCCTCCGGTGGCGAGCACTGGCACCGGCTGGATGACCGCGACCATCGACACCGCGGCGAACACGATCAGCTACTACATCGCCTACTCGGGGCTCACCGGGGCCGTGAACGCCGCCCACTTCCACGGGCTCTCGAACTATGGCGCTCCCGGTGGCGTGCGGGTGTCCCTGGCGGTGACCGCGTCGCCCATGACCGGCACCGTGTCCTATCCCGCGGCGGACGAGCCGGCCATCCTCGCTGGCCGCTACTACGTGAACCTGCACACCGTGGCGAACTCCGGCGGCGAGATCCGCGGCCAGGTGAGCCCACACGTCGTTCCCGCGGACATGGTCCAGGAGGGCCTGGGGCCGGGCGCCAGCTCCGGCTACGTGCTCACCGCGATCGACACCGCCGCCAACGTGCTCGGGTTCGACCTCCACGTCACGCAGCTCTCCGGGCCCGAGACCTCGGCGCACATCCACGGCTATGCCTCCCTCGGCGAGGACGCCAACCTGCTCCAGGCGATCGTGGTCAGCCCGCGCGCGCTCGGCACGTGGACCTATCCGGCGGCGAACGAGACCGACGTCCTGACCGGCCGCACGTACTTCAACGTGCACACGGGCCTCAATGCCAATGGCGAGATCCGCGGCCAGAACCTCTACCAGCTCGGCACGCAGCCGGTCGCCGGCGTCGACGGCCCGCCGCGGGTGCTGCCGCGGCTCTCCGCCGCGCCGAACCCGTTCGGCTCGCACACGTCGCTCACGTTCAACCTCCCGCGCACCAGCGCCGTGTCGCTCGCGATCCTGAGCGTGGACGGCCGGCGCGTCCGCAACGTTCCCCCGACGCTGTTCGCGCCCGGGCCCCACACCTACGAGTGGGACGGCCTGGACGACGCGGGCAGAGCTGCGGCACCCGGCATCTATTTCGCGGTCGTGCGCACGCCGGACGGCGACATCACCACGCGGCTCGCACGCTTGAAGTAGCCCGGGAGATGGCGGCCGGCCCTCTCGCTCGAGGGCCGGCCGCTGCGGGGGCCCAGCTTCACCTTCCCCCGGGGCCCTCGAGACGCCGGAACACGAGCGACGCGTTCGCGCCGCCGAAGCCGAACGAATTCGAGAGCACCGCGCGCATCGGCAGCTGGCGCGCGCGCGTGGAGAGACCGCGCAACCCGCACTCGGGATCCGGGTGCTCGAGGTTCGCGGTCGGCGGCACGACCTGGTCACGAAGGCTCAACACGCTGAACGCCGCCTCGATCGCACCCGCGGCGCCGACGGTGTGACCCATCAGCGACTTGTTCGCGGCCACCGGCATCCGCTCCGCGACGCTGCCGAACACGCGCGCCAGCGCGTGGGCTTCGATGCTGTCGTTGAGCCGCGTCGCGGTGCCGTGCGCGTTGACGGAATCGATGTCGCCCGGCTCGAGCCCCGCATCCTCGATCGCGAGCCGCATGCAGCGCGTGGCGCCGTCGCCGGTCGGCTCCGGGCGCGTCATGTGATACGCGTCACAGGTGCTGCCGAAGCCCGCGAGCGTGGCGTAGGGCCGCACGCCCCTCCGCTCCGCGGCGTCGCGCGTCTCCAGCACCAGCGCCGCCGCGCCCTCGGCGGGCACGAACCCGTCGCGGTCGCGATCGAACGGCCGCGAGGCGCGCGCCGGCTCGTCGTTGCGGGCGGTCGTCGCACGCAAGGCGTGGTAGCCACAATAGAGGAGGTGGGTGATCGGAGCCTCGCAGCCGCCCGCCACCACCGCGTCCGCCTCGCCCGTGCGCAGCATCTGCAGGCCGAGCCCGATCGCCGAGGCGCCCGAGGCGCACGCCTCGTTGACGGTGACATTGGGCCCGCCGGCGCCCAGCGTCATCGCCACCATGCCCGCCGCCATGTTACCGAGCGCACCCGGCACGAAGTACGGCGACAGCCGGTCGTCGTAGCCCTGCGCGAGCGAGTCGAAGCCGCGCTCCAGTTGCTGCGCGCCGCCGAACGTGTTGCCCATGGTCACCGCGAGCCGCGAGCGCGCGCTGCCGTTCTTGGGCGAGAGCCCCGCGTCCCTCGCCGCCATGCACGCCGCCGCCACACCCAGGTGGATGAACCGGTCCACGCGCTGCGCGAGTCGCGCGTCCATGAACTCGGTCGGCTCCAGATCGGGCGCCTCGCCCGCGATGCGCGTCCGGAGCCGGGACGCGTCGAAACGCGAAACAGCGCGTATCCCCGAGCAGCCCTCGAGGGCTCGTCGCCAACTCTGCCTCGCGGACCGACCGAGCGGCGTCACCGCTCCCAGGCCGGTCACCACGACGTCGTACCGCATCCGTTCCCCCGTACGTACCGGCCGATGCCATGTCTGGCCGCCGCACGTGGGTCGTGGCGACTTTCGAGTTCGATGCGTCGTTCGCCGGAGCCGGTTCACGAGGACAGAGTCGCTGCCACGCTCAGGTCTTCTCCGGATTCGTCGAGCGATCGCGCTCACGGCGACATCACCACGCGGCTCGCACGCTTGAAGTAGCCCGGGAGGTGGCGGCCGGCATCCGCGGGGCGTTTTCATTGGAATTCCCTTCGCGTCACGGTTTTCGAGGTGTAGCGTCGGGTGTGGGACTTGGGACCTCCAGTTGAGGAGTTGCTTCATGTGGCCGCCCGCGCTCGCCCCGCCGATCCAGCGCAGGCCGTATCCGGTGCCAATAGTCGCTCGCCGGAGATCGGCCCGGTTCGCGCCCTGCCTCCTCGCCGCGCTGCTCGTCGCATGGTCGCCGCCGAGCGCGCGTGCCGCCGTCTTCCACTGGACCGGGCTCGACCCCGGCAATGCGAGTTGGAACAGCATCCTGAACTGGGATATCGGCGTGCCTCCCAACGATGGCACCGCCGATATCGTCATCTCCGCCGGCGGCCTTCATCCGGACCCGATCGTGGGCGCGCCCTGGAGCATCCGGTCGCTCACGTTCAATGATTCCCAGGCGCACACGCTCACGGGCTCCACGCTCAGCGTCGGCGCCGGTGGGATATCGAACTCTGGCGCTGGAGCAGCACTGATCAGCAACAGCATCCAGCTGCTCGCGACCCAGACGTGGATGAGCATCGGCCCGCTCACCCTGTCCGGCCCGGTCGCACTCGGGCCATACCCGCTCGATGTGTCCCCCGGCGCCCCGATGTCGCTCTATGGCGTCGTCTCCGGAGCCGGCGCCCTTCACAAGCTGGGCCCTGGGTTGCTCGTGCTCGGGGCCGCGGGCACCTACACGGGCGGGACACGGATCGACTTTGGAACGCTACAAACGCTCGGGGATCACTTCATACCGGTCGCGACGCTGGTCATGCGAGGTGGCACGCTGGACCTGACGGGCAACGTCGAGACCATCGG
>DATLUU010000694.1:0-2462 GCA_035577885.1 Verrucomicrobiia bacterium | reverse complement strand
CGACCAGTGTGCCCTTGCCCGCACCCGAGGGCCCGGTGAGCACGAGGAGGAATCCCACGCCTGTGTTCGCCGGCTGAGCGGTGTTCGTCATCGTCCCCGATTCCATGAGCGTGGCGGTCATTCGACGTTCTGCACCTGTTCGCGGATGCGCTCGATCTCTTCCTTCATCACGATCACCGCGTGGCCGATCTCGACGTCGTTCGCCTTGGAGCCGATGGTGTTGGCCTCGCGGTTCATCTCCTGGAGCAGGAAGTTGAGCTTGCGGCCGGCCAACTCCGAGTTATCGATCAGGTGGCGGAACTGGTCCAGGTGGGCCGCGAGCCGCACGCACTCCTCGGTGCAGTCGAGCCGGTCGGCGAGCAGCGCGACCTCCTGGGCGATGCGGATCGGGTCCATCTCGACGTCGTCCAGGAGCGGCTTGATGCGCGCCACCAGGCGCTCCTTCGCCTCCTGCGGCCGGAGCGGCGCGCGCTCGGAGACGGTGTCGAGCTGCTTGCGGATGGCCGCGAGGCGTCCGTCGAAGTCGCGCGTGAGCGCCTTGCCCTCGCGGTTCTTCATCAAGTTCATGTTGTCGCAGGCCTTCTCGACCACTTCCTTGACGAGCGACCAGCTCTCCTCGTCGGACATCGCCGTGTGCTCCCAGGTGAAGAGGTCCGGGAGCGCCGCCACGGTGGACACGTCCACCTCGCCCGCCAGCTTGAAGCGCATCTTGAGCTGGCTCATCAGGTCCACGTAGCGCTGGGCCACGGCCTCGTTGAGCTTCAGCACCTCGCCCTGGTCACCCGCCCCGACCCACGTGATCGTGAGGTTGAACTTGCCGCGCGAGAACCGCTCCTGGATCAGCTGCCGGACCTGGTCCTCGAACGCGAGCGCCACCTTGGGCCCGCGCATCGAGACCTCGCAGAAGCGGTGGTTGACCGACCGGATCTCCGCGGTGAGGCGCTGCCCGGAGCGCTCGAGCTCGGACGAACCGAAGCCGGTCATGCTGCGGATCATGCGGGTCCTCCGGGGGGTGGGGTGCGGACCCCCGAAGGTAGCGGGGCGGGCGTCGCGCCGTCAACGCGGGCAGGGGCTCAGAGGCGCGATTGGCAAGGGGTTCGCGAGCTTTCGAAAGCCACGGAATGTCCGTGGGATTCTCCACGGCGATGTGGACAACTTGCGCCGGCGCAAGCTCGCGACACGAAAAACCGAACGCCGCCGGAGCGAGCGGCGGCGTTGGTTGGGGAGCGCGGGACGGCCGCGCGCTAGCCCGGTCTACCCTGGGATCCCGTAGCGTTTCATCTTGCCGAGCAGCGTGGTGCGCGACATGCGCAGCACGCGCGCCGCGTCGGCCTTGATGAATTGCGTCTTCTCGAGTGCTTCGAGGATGCGCGACTTCTCCTGGCCCTCCATCTCCTCGACGAAGTTGCGCGGAGCGTCGGTGGTGTCGGCGAGCGGGATGTCGCGCGGCGTGATGACCTGGCCCTCGGACGTCTGCACCACGAGCCGCTGCATGAGCGCCCGGAGCTGCCGCACGTTGCCGGGCCACGTATAGGCCAGCAGCCGCCCGCGCGCCGCGCCCGACAGCGACACGCGCTTGCGCGCTTCCTGCGTGAACGTGTCGAGGAAGTGGTCCACGAGCAGCGCCACGTCGTCGCCGCGCGAGCGCAGCGGTGGCAGCGTGAACACCGCGTGCGCGAGCCGGTAGTAGAGGTCGGGGCGGAACATGTCGCCCGACTGCATCTTCGAGGCGTCGCGGTTGGTGGCCGCGATCAGTCGCGCGTCGACGCGCTTGCCACTGTTGGCGCCGATGCGACGCACCTCGCCCGTTTCGAGGAAGCGCAGGAGCTTGGACTGGAGGTCGACCGGCATGTCCCCGATCTCGTCCAGGAACACGCTGCCCTTGTCGGCCTCTTCGAAGAGCCCCGCGCGGTCGCGCGTCGAGCCCGTGTACGAGCCGTGGACGGAGCCGAAGAACTCCGCCTCCATCATCGTGGCCGGGACCGCGCTGCAGTTAACCTCGACCATGCTGCCCGTGCGGCCCGAGAGCGTGTGCACGCCGCGGGCGATCAGCTCCTTGCCCGTGCCCGACTCGCCGAGCACCAGCACCGGGATGTCGCTCACCGCCACCGTGGCGACCTGCTCGAGCAGCTCGATCAGCGGGCGGTGGCGAGTAACCAGCGCGAACGTGTCGTGCGCCCACTGGACGCGGCGCTGCAGCTCGCGGTCCATGCTCGGACGGCGACGCGGGCGCGGCTTCTCGCTCGCAGCGGGCTCGATGATCCCTTCATCGATGAGACGCTGCTCGAGCTTCGCGGCGCGCGTGCGGGCATGGCCGAGCTTCAACTCGGCGCCCATGTGCTCGAAGTGATCGCAGGCCGCGCGGTAGGCCTCGCGCGCGCCGGTGAGGCTCTCGTAGGCGCCCGCATGGGGCCCGCACAGCCAGTCGCCGTACGACATCCACAGCTTGCCCCACTCGTAGG
>DATLUU010000693.1:0-4148 GCA_035577885.1 Verrucomicrobiia bacterium | reverse complement strand
TTCTACGCGCTGCTCGGCGTCTCGCTCGCGTTCGGCGTGCTCATGGTGATGCCGATCGGCGGCGCCGACATGCCGGTGGTGATCTCGCTTTTGAACTTGTTCACCGGTCTTGCCGTGGCCGCGACCGGGTTCGTGCTCCACAACAACGCGCTCATCATCAGCGGCACACTCGTGGGCGCCTCGGGCACTTTGCTGACGATGCTGATGTGCAAGGCGATGAACCGCTCGCTCGCGAACGTGCTGTTCGCCGGCTTCGGCGCGACGACGACCGCGGGCGCGGCGGGCGCCGTCGCGGGCGGCGCCGCGAAGAACTTCCGCGAGGTGAGCGTGGACGACGCCGCCGTGCTGCTCGCCAACGTCCAGAGCCTGATCATCGTGCCCGGCTACGGCATGGCCGTGGCGCAGGCGCAGCACACGGTGCGCGAGCTGGCCGACCTGCTGGCGAAGAAGGGCGTGGACGTGAAGTACGCCATCCATCCCGTCGCCGGCCGCATGCCCGGACACATGAACGTGCTCCTGGCCGAGGCGAACGTGCCCTACGACCAGCTCTTCGACCTGGACCAGATCAACCCCGACTTCGAGCGCGCCGACGTGGCGCTGGTGATCGGCGCCAACGACGTGGTGAACCCCGCCGCGCGCAGCGACAAGGCGAGCCCCATCTACGGCATGCCCATCCTCGACGCCGACAAGGCGCAGCACGTGATCGTGATCAAGCGCAGCATGAACCCCGGCTTCGCCGGCATCGACAACCAGCTCTACTACGAGCCACGCACGTCGATGCTGTTCGGCGACGCCAAGGGCGCGGTGTCGAAGCTGGTGGAGGCGGTGAAGGGGCTGTAGGCGGCATCGACGCCGGCCCGTCCGGCCGAATATGATGGCGCCGTGATGCTCCCCTTCGATCCGCGGCATCCGGGCCGGTAGCAGGCCTGAGGATGTCCCGCCCCAGCCCCAGGACACGCGCGCTCGTCGCGCTCGCGCTCGCGGCGCTGTCGTGGCTGCATGGCGCGGTCGCGCGCGCCGCGGACAAGCCCGCGCCGCGCGACACCCCGGGCCAGACCGCCGACGGCCGCGTGCGGCTGCCGAACGGCTGGTTCCTCTCACCCGCGGGGAAGCAGGTGAAGGTCGGCGACTTCCCTCTCGGCCTGGCGATCAGCCCCGACGGCCGCCTCGCCGCGGTCACGCACAGCGGCTGGCACGCCAAGGGGCTGGACCTCGTGGACCTCGAGCGCGGCGTGCACGTCCAGAACGTGAAGCTTGCCGAGACCTGGCTGGGCGTGGCGTTCATCGACAGCGGCGCCACGCTCGCGGTGGCCGCGGGGCACACGAACCGCGTGCTCCTGTTCCCCATCCGCGACGGCCGCGCCGGCAGCGCCGACACGATCGCCGTGGGCCCGAGGTGGACCGCGGGCGGCCTCTACCCGCAGGGGAAGAAGATCGACTACGGCCCGGGCGCGATCTGGGTCACCGGCATGTCCGCGGACGAGCCCACGCACCGGCTCTATGTGGTGTCGCGCCTCGACTCGGCGTTGAACGTGCTCGACACGCGCGGGCGCAAGGTGGTGAAGCGCATCCCGCTCGGCGGCGTGCCGTACACCTGTCTCACCTCCCATGACGGGGCACTGATCTTCGTTTCGCTCTGGAGCCAGGCGGAGCTGGCGGTCGTGGACGCCACCACGTACCAGGTCGTGAAGCGCGTCGCGGTCGGCCAGCACCCGACCGACCTCGCCGAGTCGCCCGATGGCCAGCGCGTGTTCGTCGCGAACGCGAACGAGAACAGCGTCTCGGTCGTCGATCTCGCCTCGGCGCAGGTCGCGGAGCTGCTGCGCACGTCGCGTGACCCGCGCGAGCCCGCGGGCGACACGCCGAACGGGCTGACTCTGAACGACGACGGCTCGCGGCTCTACGTGGCGAACGCGGGCGCCAACCACGTCGCGGTGTTCGATGTCTCGCGCCCCGGGCGCTCGCGCGCGATGGGCTTCGTGCCCGTGGGCTGGTACCCGACCGCCGCGCGCATGCGGCCCGGGCAGCGCATGCTCGTGGTCGCGAACGGCAAGGGCGAGGGCTCCGCGCCGAGCCTGGGTGGCGACAGCGACACGAGCGAGTACTGCCACTACATCTCCTACAGCCCGAACGCGCGCGGCACGCTGTCGCTGATCCCCGAGCCGGACGAATCCGTGCTGTCGCGGCTCACGCTCCAGGCGTGGGCGAACATGCCCGACGTGCGCGACAGCCCCAGGCGACGGACGCTGCCGCCGATCGAGCACGTGTTCTACATCATCAAGGAGAACCGCTCCTACGATCAGGTGTTCGGCGACCTGCCGCAGGGGCTCGGGGACTCCTCGCTGTGCCTGTTCGGGGACTCGATCTCGCCCAACCATCACGCGCTCGCGCGCCAGTTCGTGCTCCTCGACAACACCTACTGCGATTCGGACGGCAGCGCCGACGGCCATAACTGGGGCATGGGCGCCTACGCCACCGACTACGTCATCAAGGGCGAGCCCAACAACCAGGTCTACGACTTCGAGGGCGGCAACCCTCTCGCCTTTCCGTCCGCGGGCTACCTCTGGGACCTGTGCGCGCGACACGGGATCTCCTATCGCAGCTACGGCGAGTTCGTGTTCAACGGCGACACGCCGCAGGACACCGTGCGCGCCGGCGTCCCCAACCTGGTCGGTCACGTCGCCCCCCGTTACCTCGGCTTCGACATGACCTACTCGGACCTGGACCGCTACAAGGCGTGGCTCGAGGAGTTCGACCGCTACGACCGCGACGGCGGGCTGCCGCAGCTCTCGATCATCCGGCTGCCGAACGACCACTCCGAGGGCACGTGCAGCGGGCGGCCGACGCCGCGCGCGCACATGGCCGAGAATGACCTCGCGCTCGGCATGATGGTGGAGCGCATCTCCCACAGCCGCTACTGGAAGGACGCCTTGATCCTCGTCATCGAGGACGACGCCGCGAATGGGCTCGACCACATCGACGGCCATCGCACGGTGGCGCTCGCGGCCGGCCCGTACGTGAAGCGCGGCGCCGTGGACAGCGGCCTCTACACGAACTGCAGCGTGCTCCGCTGCATCGAGGACGTGTTCGGTCTGCCGCCCATGTCGCAGTTCGACGCCCGCGCCGACGGCCTGAGCGGTATCTTCGCGAAGAAACCGGACCTGAAACCCTTCCGCCACCTGGGCGCGCGCATCGACGTCAACGAGACGAACATGGCCGGCGCGTTCGGCCAGGCGGAGAGCGACGGGATGAACTTCAAGGTCGCGGACGTCGTGCCCTACGACGTGCTGAACAGGATCCTGTGGGTGGCGTCGCGCGGTACGTCGGCCCCGCCCCCGCCGCCGGTCCGGAGCGGGTTCGCGCTGGGCATGCGGCGCGCGGGCGGCGATGGGGACGACGACGATTGAGGCGCTTCGGGCCCGCGTGAGCTTCGGTTAGTCTGCGGCGCCGCCTTCACCCACGCCCGCGGAGAGCCCGTGTTCGAGAGCCACGACTTCCTGCGCAATATCGCCGTGGTCCTCGGCGTCGCCGCGCTCACCACCGTGGTCTGCGAGCGGCTGCGGTTGCCGGTGGTGTTCGGCTACATGCTCGCCGGGCTCATCATCGGGCCGCACGTGCCGATCCCGCTCGTCGCCGACCCCGAGATGGTGCACACGCTCTCCGAGCTGGGCGTCATCCTGCTCATGTTCTCGCTCGGCCTCGACTTCAACCTGCGCCGGCTCGTGAGCACCGGCTGGGGCGTGATGATCGTGGCGGTGCTCGAGACCAGCTTCACGGGCTGGCTGGGCTTCGAGGCCGGTCGCATCCTCGGCTGGACGCCGCTCGCGAGCCTGTACACGGGCGCGGCGGTCGCCATCTCCAGCACCACCATCGTCATCAAGGCGCTCCAGGACCAGCGCTCGCGCGGTCACTTCACCGACCTCATCTTCGGCGTGCTCATCTTCGAGGACCTGATCGCCATCCTGCTCCTCGCCACGCTCACGCCGACGGGCGCGTCCGCAACCGGCTCCGCTGCCATGCTCGGCTGGGCGTTCCTACGACTGTTCGCGGTGCTCGCCGGGTTGCTCGTGGTGGGGCTGTTCCTGGTCCCGAAGTTCATCCGCTTCGTGGTCCGGCTGCGCCGCCCCGAGATCACGCTCGTGGTCAGC
>DATLUU010000692.1:0-4200 GCA_035577885.1 Verrucomicrobiia bacterium | reverse complement strand
CGTCGTGGCGCTCGGCGAGATCGGGCTCGACACCTTTCGCGACTACGCGCCGCTCGACGTTCAGGAGAACTGGTTCCGGAACCAGTTGGCCCTGGCGGACGAGGTCGGGCTGCCGGTGATCATCCACCAGCGCAGCGAGCTCGAGCGCGTGCTGGCGATGCTGGAGGAGGCGGAACCCGAAGCGGGTGGCGTGCTCCACTGTTTCGACCAGGACGCGGCGACGGTCGAGCGGGCGCGCAAGCTCGGGTTCAAGCTCGGCCTCGGTGGCGTGATCACTTACGGCCACCCGGAGCTGGACGACGCCGTCCGCACCGCGCCCGAGGACATGCTGGTGCTCGAGACCGACGCGCCCTACCTCGAGCCCGAGCCGCGCTCGCTCAAGCGCAACGAGCCGTCGCTCCTCCCGCGCGTCGTGAGCCGTCTCTGCGAGCTGCGCGGCTGGACGCCGCAGCAGGCGGTGGAGATCACGCGGCGGAACTCGCGCGAGTTGTTCCGGATGCCGCTGTCGTAAACCGGCTGACGAGAAGCCCGCACCGCGATCTCGTGGCGGTGCGGGCTTCGATTCGTCCTTGTGGTGGATGCTTCCGGACCGGGCGCCTTCCCGCGCTCGCGTCCGCCCTGACGTCAAATCCTCTGGCCGATGTCGCCGGACGGAGGAACCCCGCATCCCTTCCCAGATGGCGGGATGACCCCGTCGCGATCTACGACGCCCGGCCGCCAGATCCTACGTTGGTCTCGTCTGGTTCGGGGCCTGCTGCGGTCGCTGCGGACCCGGACTGGCTCCCGGGGGCTGGGGCGGCTGCGTCTTCGGTTGCGCGGGTGAAGCCTCGCGCGGCGGCACGCCCGTCTTACCAGCCATCGGATTCTTCCCTGTGCTCATCACACACCTCCATGTGGTGTGGGTTCGGCTGGACGTTCTGCCCAACCAGGAGCGAAAGGCTACCGAGCGCGACCCGCGAGTCAAGGGGCTTTCGCCTTGCTGCTTATATTGCAACGCGAAAGCCCATCGACACCGCGCGGGCTGGCTGTCCACATCGCTCGCGGCGAGCGCCTACGTCCCCCGCCGCGGGCAGCTCGATTGCTATAGTGCGGACGACCCACCGCACGCTCGCTGGGGGCCGTCGATGCTTGCCGAAGGTACGAAGCTGGGTCCCTACGTGTCCCGCTCACCGCGATGGGGACGAACGCTGGTCGCGGCCGCGCTGAGCCTGGCGGTCGGGGTGCCTGTGCTCGCCGGCAGCACCGGCAGGCTGATCGGCCGCGTCGTGGACGAGAAGAAGCAGCCACTCCATGGCGTCAGTATCCGGATCGAGGGGCAGCGGCTCGGAGCGATCACCGACGATCGGGGGACCTACTTCATCATCGGGATCCCGGGCGGCCACTGCACCGTGCGCATGAGCCTGATCGGGTACGCGGCGTTCGCCGCCGCGAACGTGGAGATCGCGCCCGACTTCTCGACCACACTGGACGCCACGCTCGAGACCGAGGCCGCCCAGACGAACGAGGTGGTGAACGCGGAGCGACCGCTGCTGCAGAAGGACGCCACCGGGACCGTGCGGTTCCTGAGCGGCAACGAGATCCAGCGGCTGCCCACGCGCGGCTACCGTGAAGCGTTGGCGCAGGAGCCGGGGGTGGTGAACATCGTGCGGCAGGTCGCCCTCGAGGGCACGAACTCGAACACGCTCGTCCTGCGCGGGGGCGGACCGGACGAGACGGCCTACTACGTGGACGGGTTCTCGCGGCGGGACCCGCTCACCGGCAACTCCTCGAACGCGATCAACAACAGCGCCATCGACGAGGTGGTGCTGCAAAACGGCGGCTTCAATGCGGAGTACGGCCGCATCATGTCCGGCGTGGTGAACGTGGTCACCAAGGAGGGTGGGGAGAACTACAGCGGCTCGTTCGAGGCCCTGACCGACAATCTGGCCGGCACGGGTGACCCGGTCTTCGACGCCGGGATCCACGACTACAACGTCTATGACGGCGCCTTCGGCGGCCCGCTCATCAAGGGCCTGGCCCTGGGCTCGTTCTACGTCAGCGGCCAGCGTCGCTCGCAGTACGACGGCGCGCCGCGGTCGAACTACACCGAGCCGCTGCCCAGCAACTCGCTCGGCGGCTGGACCGGTCAGGGCAGATTGCGGCTCACGTTCGGCCCGAACGCTGGCCTCAAGCTCGGCGTGCTGAACACGCGCGACGAGTGGACCGAGTACCGGAACAGCTATCGCTTCGATCTCGCACACATGCCGCGCCACGAGGACCGCAACCAGTCGTACACGGGCGAGTTCCACCACCAGCTCAACGCACGCTTCTTCTACACGATCGGCGCCTCGTTCCTGCGCACGACGCGGAAGCGCGGCGACGGGCTGTTCTTCGACGACCTGCCGGCGTACTCCCAGACGCCGAATCCGCAGTTGTATGGGGACATCCCGTGGTTCTTCCCTGGCCTCAGCGGCACACCCGGCGACCCGCTCTCGGACACGCTCGCCGCCCGCGTGCTCGCGATTCCCGGCAGCACCGGCGCGCTCTGGGACGATTACCTGCGCCACGAGTCGCAGGGCTACACGATCCGCGCCGACTTCACGTCGCAGATCAACGCGTCCCACCAGGTCAAGGCAGGCGTGCAGGGCGACAAGTGCGAGGTGCGCTCCTACCTGAACTACTTCCCGTCCAACTTCACGCCGGGGCAGTTCGACATCAACGCCTACGGCTTCGACGAGAACGCGAACGAGGGAGAGCTGAGCCCTCTGGACGGCGCTCGCAGGCCGAGCACGGCCTCGGCATACATCCAGGACCGCTACGAGCGTGGCGTCGTCCACGCCGACGTCGGGCTGCGCTACGACTACCTGAACGTGAACGCGAAGGCGCTGGTCAACCCGGACCGGCCGCTCGGAGCGGATAACATCCTCACCGACGCCGACCTCACCGACGCCAAGACTTACGGTCGGATCAGCCCGCGCGTCGGCATCGGCTTCCCGGTGAACCCGCGCACCATGCTGCACGTGAACTGGGGCCAGTTCTACCAGCAGCCGGATTTCCAGGAACTCTACGTCTCCTACCGGTTCCTCGAGTACAAGATCCAGAGGGGCGGCTACTACGTGCCGTTCGGCAATCCGAACTTGAAGCCGGAGATGACCACGGCGTACGAGGTCGGGATCGCGCACCAGTTGAACGACTTCTCGACGTTCGACGCGTCGGCCTATTACAAGGACGTGAAGGATCTTGTGCAGGTGAAGCAAGTTCCGTCCGCGCCGTACTCGTTCGCGGCGTTCCGCAACGTGGGCCGCGCCTCGCTGACGGGTGTCGACCTGGGTTTCACGATGCGCAGGATGAACCACATCAACGCCAGCCTGGGCTACAGCCTGTCCTCCGCGACGGGCACCGGCACGGGGTCGAGCACGCGGAACGTGGCGTGGATCGCGAGCCTGTTTCCTTCGCAGCAGCGGCCGCTCGCGTTCGACCAGCGCCACAAGCTGGCGGTGAATCTCGGGCTCAGCTATCTGAAGGACGAGGGACCGAAGTGGAGGAACCACACCCCGCTGGCGGACGTGGACGTGAACGTGCTTTACAACCTGGCCAGCGGCATGCCGTACACGTCCACGCTGGTGCTCGACGAGGTGACGCAGTTGAACGTGTCGCAGCAGCCCACGGGCGTGCTCAACGAGCACAACTCGCCCTGGACGCAATCGTTCGACTTCAAGATCACGAAGGGCATGCGGTTCTGGGGCACGACGCTCAACGCTTACGTGTGGGTGCTGAACGCGTTCAACGCGCAAAACGCGCTCCTCGACTACCAGGGCACGGGCGGGCCGTACACGACGGGCTTCCTCGACACCGAACCCGGCCGGGCCGTGGCCTCCCTGCTACGCCAAGAGGGGATCGACCCGGATCACGCCTACGCGCTCGCCACGCACAGGTCGGACATGTTCAGCTCCCCGCGCTCGGTTCACTTGGGCCTGCGGATGGATTTCTGAGCGCCTACTTCCCCCGCACCCGCTCCACCAGCTTCGCGATCGCGCGCACGCTCTCGAAATGGTCCGGCAGCACTTCCTGGTCGGGGATCGTGATGCCGAACTGCTCCTCGCAGAACGTGACGGTCTTGAGGATCGCCATCGAGTCGAGCAGGCCCTTCGCGAGCAGCGAATCGTCCGGGCCAAGGCTGCCGAGGTCGCGGTCGTAGAACACGTCCTCGACCAGGAACTG
>DATLUU010000691.1:0-3427 GCA_035577885.1 Verrucomicrobiia bacterium | reverse complement strand
CCGCGCAATGCGCGTCTGTTACGACGCCGACGACGTCCGCGAGATGCCACCGTTCGAGCGGATCCTCGTCGATCGCTTCATCGAGCACGCCGTCGAGGTCGACGTCGACGCGCTGTGCGACGGCGAGGACGTCTGGATCGGCGGGATCATGCAGCACGTCGAGGAGGCCGGCGTGCATTCCGGCGACAGTGCGTGCGTGCTGCCGCCGCACTCGCTCGGCGGCGAGATGCTCGACCAGATCCGCGAGGCCACGCGCGGCATCGCGCTGGGCCTCGGCGTCGTCGGCCTGCTCAACGTCCAGTACGCGGTGCACGCCGGCAAGCTCTTCGTCATCGAGGCCAACCCGCGCGCGTCGCGGACCGTGCCGTTCGTGTCCAAGGCGGTCGGCATCCCGCTCGCGCGCCTCGCGGCGCGGGTCATGGTGGGTGAACGACTCTCGGACATCCGGCCGCCCGAAACCGACCCGCGCATGATCAGCGTCAAGAAACCGGTGCTGCCGTTCAGCCGCTTCCCGGGCGAGGACGCGCTGCTGGGGCCGGAGATGAAGTCCACGGGCGAGGTCATGGGCCGCGACCTGGACTTCGGCCGGGCGCTGGCCAAGGCCCACCTGGGGGCGGGTGAGGCCCTGCCGGCCTCGGGTAACGTCCTGCTGTCCGTCCGGGACGATGACAAGCGGGCCATCACGTTCATGGCGAAGAAGTTGGTGGAACTGGGGTATGGACTGGTGGCCACCCGCGGCACGGCCCGGTTCCTGCACCGGAATGCCATCCCGGCCCGCGAAGTATTCAAGGTCCACGAGGGCCGCCCGCACGTGGCGGACCTCATCGACAACGGGGAGATCCAGTTGGTCATCAACACGCCGCTCGGTCGCGCATCGGAATACGACGAGCAGGCCATCCGCGAGCGCGCGGTGGCCATGGGCGTGCCCGTGGTCACCACGCTCGCCGGCGCGCAGGTCATGGTCGCCGGCCTCGAGGCCGTGCGCGGCGGTCCGCTCGAGGTGACGAGCCTGCAGGAGACGCTCTGAACGATGTTCGTTGACGCTCGACCCGCCTCCGGCGGGTGCCCGCGCCGGGGTCGCGGTGCGAAGCTCGCCCGACTCGGCGTGACGCTGGGGCTCGCGGTCACGCTGCTGTCGTCGTGCGCCTACTACAACACGTTCTACCTGGCGCGGAAGTACTACTTCAAGGCCACCGACGGTGCGCCCTACGAGGTCGACCGCAACGGCACGACGCAGCGGGCGAACTACAACAAGTCGAGCGACTACGCGAAGAAGCTCCTGGGCGTCTACCCGAAATCCAAGTGGGTGGACGATGCCTGGATGTTGTGGGCGCGCTCGCTGATCGGCACCGACGATCCGCTGAAGGCGATCGCGATGCTCGAGGAGTTCCAGGTTCGCTTCCCGAAGAGCGAGCTGAGGCCGGACGCGCAGTTCTTCCTCGGGCTCGCCTACGACGCGGCGCGCAAGCACGAGCAGGCGGTGGCGCACTTCGACGAGTTCCTGAAGGCGAGACCGAAGGACGAGCTCGCGCCTTACGCCTACTACGAGCGTTCGAAGGCGCTGATGTCGCTCGAGAACTACAAGGACGCGGCGGCTTCGGTGGGCAAGATCCTGGAGCGCTGGCCGGGCCACGTGCTCGCGGATCGCGCGCTCCGCCAGCGCGCCGAGGCGCGCTTCCAGCAGCACGCGTGGAAGGAGGCGCGCGAGGACTTCGAGGCCATGGGCTCGCGCGCGACCAACGACGACGACCGCATGGTCTACCTGCTGCGCGAGGTGGACTGCCTGGAGGCGAGCCGTGAGTACGACGACGCGCGCCGGCTGCTCGCCGACGCCCGCGCGCACGTGCCGGCGCCGCCGCCGGTGCCGGAGCTGCCGCGCGTGGGGAGCACGCCCAGCGTGCCGCCGCCGGTGATGCAGAGCTACGTCTCGAACACCCCGGGCGCGGAGCGCTACGGCCGACTGACGCTGCGCATGGGCGGGGTGGAGCTGCTCGCGGGGCGCACGAAGGATGCGATCGATCTCTACCAGACCGTGCTCCACGACTACCCGCGCTCGCAGCTCGCGTCCGAGGCGCAGTACCGGATCGGCTATGCCTACGAGACCGGCGCCGACGACTTCACGCGCGCGAGCGTCGAGTACGCCAGGGTGAAGGAGCAGGCGGGCACGTCGCAATTCTCGCAGCAGGCGCAGCAGCGGATGGACAACCTGGACCGCATCCAGAGCTACCGCACCGCGACCGGCGCCGACTCGGCGGAGAAGCAGGCGGAGGCGAGCTTCCTCGTGGCGGAGCACTACCTCTTCAATCTGGAGCGGCCCGAGCGCGCGGTCGAACAGTACCGCGCCATCGCGGATTCGAACGGCTCGCCCTCGGTGAAGGCACGGGCGATGAACGCCGAGGCCTGGGTTCTGTCGCGCAAGCTCGATCGCAAGCCGGCGGCGGATTCGCTGTTCTGGAAGGTCGTGCGCGAGTTCCCGCAGACGGAAGCGCAGCTCGCGGCGCGCGACTACCTGGAGATGGAGGGCAACAAGGTCCCGGAATCGCTGATCGTGCCGCCGCCGGGGCTCGTCGCGCCGCCACGACCGGCGGTCGCCGAGCAGGAGCTGACGTCGCCGCCCGCGATCACGCCGGCGCTGGGAAGTGCCGGAGCCACGGATCCGTCTGCCGGTCACTTCCATGCGGGCGCGCCGCCCGCGGTGCCGTTCGGCGCCGCCGGGGCGGGCGCCGCCAGCTCGTACAGCGCGCCCTACCCGGGTCACTCGCAGCCGTATCGCAGCGCCCAGCTCCCGGACTCGGTGAAGCACGTGCTGGCGGCGCGCGATTCGATGTTGCGGGTCGCGGCGCAGGACACGTCGGCGGCGGGCAAGGCGCGCGTGGATTCACTGCACCACGCGTTCACCTACGCCGACACCGTGGGCCGCGCCGCGCAGATGGCCGCGATCCAGCGGGGCATCCCGGTGGCGACCGGCGTGGTGCTGGCGCCCGGCGGCGGCACCGCCCCCAACCTCTCGGCCGGCGCGGAGGGCGCGGTGAAGACGCCGTCCAGCGCGTCGGTGAACGCCTCGGCGCCGGCGGGATCGGCTGCGATCCCGGGGATGCCGATCGAGGGTGCGGTCCCGGTCGCCGACAGCACGCATGGCGCGTCGGCGGGTGTTGCCACGGCCGGCGCCGCGGCGGCTGGTGTCGCCTCGACCACGCACGCGCCGGGGACGACCACGGGGGCGAAGGCGACAACGCCGGCCAAGACCACGGCGCCCAAGCCGCCACCCGGCGGGCCCATCAGCTCGCTGTGGGTGACGCATACCAAGGCCGAGCAGGACTCGATCAAGCACGCGAAGTTCGCGGCCGACTCGACCAAGAAGGCGGAGAAGGCAGCGAAGAAGGCGGAGAAGGAAGCGCAGAAGCACGCGAAGGGCCAGAAGCCACCC
>DATLUU010000690.1:0-6025 GCA_035577885.1 Verrucomicrobiia bacterium | reverse complement strand
AGTGGCCGTCGCGTCCCGTCCTGCCAGCCGCTCCGGGGAGCGCTTGGTGACCGAAGATTCTCGCAGCGTTCGCGGGTACTGACCGCCTTCGAGAATGCAGCGGCGTGACAAGAGGCCGACGCCGATTCACTAGGCTCGAGCCTACCCTCGCGCACTCCCGGCCCTGCGCGCCTCCCCAGAGATCATGGGAGGACATGCCATGGCCCGGACACGTTCATTGCTCAGGGGCGCCGCCGCGGCGCTGATCGCGGTCGCAGTCGCGAGGAGCCGGAGTCTCGCCAGTCAGGATGGCCGCACCGGCCGGACCACATCGGGATGCGCCTGCCACGCGAGCTCCCCGACCTCCAGCGTGCTCGTGACGATCACGGGGCCGCAGACCGTCGCACCTTCCAGCACGCACCAGTACACGGTGAAGGTGAGCGGTGGTCCCTCGGCCACCGCGGGTGGGTTCGATCTCCTGGAGAGCGCGGGAACGCTGGTCGCGGGCGCGAACGACCGCGTCTCGGGGAGCGAGGTGACCCACAGCAACCCCAGCAGCCGCTCGTGGACGTTCTCGTGGACGGCTCCCGCGACCACCGGCAGCCAGAACTTCCTCGCCGTGGCGCTCGCCGCCAACGGGAACGGCAGCGACACCGGGGATCAGTACAACTTCTATGGTGGTGCCTCGGGCACGAAGTTCGTGATCGCGGTCTCCACCGTGGGCGTGGCGGAGACGGCGACGGCGTGGCTCGCGCCGCCGACCCCGAATCCCTGCCGGCGCGAGACCGAGATCGACTTCTCCCTGGCCGCGCCCGAGCCCGTGCAACTGGAGGTGCTCGACATCGCAGGACGCCGCGTGGCGACGCTCGTTCGCGGTGCGCGGCCGGCCGGCCGCCAGAGCGTGCGCTGGGATCGTCGCGGCGACGACGGCACGCGCGCGGCATCGGGCGTCTACTTCGTCCGCCTCGTGGACGCGACGGAGAGCTTCAAGACCCGGCTGCTCGTCGTGGATTGACACGGGCGTGGTTCGCGGGAGCCTGCACGGGCTCCCGCGAACGCCGGGCGGGGCGTTTCTTCGGTAAGCTTCCGCCACATGGCCAGGGCCGCCCGCGCGTCGCATGCTCCCGCTCCGCGAACTCACGTCGTCATGGACGCGGGGTTGGCCGTTGCGTGCGCACTGCTGGCGCTGTGGACGCAGCGGCGCTCGCTCGCCGTCTACTTCCATCCGGACGACCTGATCTCGCTCGAGTGGACCCGCGGCATCCTGCCCTCGCCCGACTTCGGCCTGTGGCGGTTGCTCTCCGGCAAGGTGTACTTCGCCGCGGCACTCGGCGCGTTCGGCACGGACCCGTTCCCCTATCACCTGTTGAACGCGGTCGTGCACATGGCGAACGTCGTGCTCCTCTACGCGCTCGCTCGCCGTTGGGGCGCCGGCCGGCCGGCGGCGACGCTCGCCGCGGGGCTCTTCGGCTCGGCGCGCCCGGCGTTCAGCGTGCTGCAGCAGGCCGTGGGCATCGGCGAGCTGCTGGCGCTCGCACTCACGATGGGCGCGTTCCTGGCGTGTGAGCGGCGCACGGTCGCGAACAGGGTCGCGGGCATCCTGCTGTTCGCGGCGGCGCTCCTCTGCAAGGAGGCCGTGCTCCTGCTTCCGCTCGTGTTGCTCCTGCCGCGCGATGCGCCGTGGACGCTGCCCGAGTCGTGGCGCGATCGGCTGCGCACGGCCGCACCGCTCCTGCTCGCAGGTCTGCTGGCTGCCCTGGCACTCGTCATCGGCAACGTGCGGAACCGCGCATTCGGCGGCGACGCCTACGCGATGGCGTTCGGCTCGGGCCTGTTCCACAACCTGATGACGTACGTGTCGTGGGCGCTCGACGTGCGCGATCCGTTCTTCGACGATCCCGGCGGGATCTCGCTCACCGCTTGGCGCGTGGGGCTTCCGCTGCTGCTCCTGATGCTGGCGCTCGCATGGCTCACGCGCCGCCGCACGCGGCTGCCCGCGATCGGGCTCGCCTGGGCGGCGCTGGCGATCGCGCCGGTCCTGCCGCTCGTCCATCACACGTACGCCACCTACCTCTACTCACCGCTCGCGGGCCTGGCTCTCGCCCTCGGTTCGGGGCTCGAGTCGCTGGTGAGCGCGGTACGACCGGTACGCGGCGCGGAGGCCTCGCGCCCGGGCAGTCGGCCCGCGAGCGGTCGCGCGCCGGCGCCGCTCGCGGCCTGGGCCATCGCCGCCGTGCTGCTGGTCACGTACGCGGTGGCCAGCGACCGTCTCCTCGGCGCGCGCGTGGAGCGGCGCGTCGAGAGCATCGACCTGCCGTTCGATCGGCAGCTCCGAAAGAGCGAGATGGTCCGCCGCGCCGCCGAGGGCCTCCGGCGCACGGGCACGCCGAGCCGGATCGTCCTCTACATGCCGCCGGAGTCGTCGAACCAGCTCGATCAGCGGACCGGCCAGGTCTTCAGCGACACCACGCTCGCACTGGAGCAGATGCTCATGGTCCGCGTCCTCGACCACGGTCGTGCGCTGCGCGCCCTGGTCCCGGGGCTCGACTCGGTGGCATTCGTGCGCCGCTGGTCGGCCGCCTACACGGACTTCGACCTGTGCGCCAACTCGCCGGCGGGCGACATCGTGGACTTCGGCCGCGGACCCGACGCCCACCTCCGGCTCGGCGAGCTCCTGATCCGGAGCGGAAGGCCTCGGCTTGCCGAGGACCTGCTGGGCTCCGCGGCCGCGGCCTGGACGCAGGATCCGCGATTGCGGCAGATGCTCGAAACCGCGCAGGCAGCGCACTGAGCGCCGCAGACGCATTCCCTCACCCCACGAAAGGACTCCCATGAGAATCGCCCGACTCCTCGGATCCGCCCTCGCGCTCGCGCTCACCGTCGCCGCCGCGCGGGCGCAGGAAGTCACGGTGGTGCGCGACGTGCTCGGGCCCGAGGGACCGTTGTTCATCGACGGCAACCTCTACTACGTGGCCTGGACCACCGGCTCGCTCTCGCGCTGGGATGGCAGGACCATCACCGTCCTGAACTCGCAGCCGGGGTGCAGCCACAATGGCCTGGCGCTGACGAAGCAGAAGACGTTCCTGCTCGCATGCACCGACGAGCACGGCGCGATCCTCGAGCTGGACATGTCGGGCAAGCAGCTCCAGCGCTGGGACACTGACGACCAGGGCCGTCCTTTCGCCGGCGGGATCAACGACATCGTGGTCACGGCGAGCGGTGGCGCCTATGCCACGGTGTTCGGCCCCTACCAGGACATCCCGACCGCCGTCGCGGGCAGGATCGTCTACAAGGCCCCCGGCAGCCGGAAATGGGTCGAGGTGGCGAACGACCTCAACTACGCCAACGGCATCGGCGTCTCGCCCGACCAGAGGACGCTCTACGTGAGCGAGACCGTGGGCAACTGCATCCTCAAGTTCTCGATCGAGCCGGACGGCTCGCTCAGCCACCGCGCGAACTTCGCGCTCCTGAACCTGCTGGTCCCCAACAAGAACACGTCGTGGTGGCTCGGGCCCGACAGCATGAAGCTCGATGCCAAGGGCGATCTCTACGTCGCCCAATGGTTCGGCGGCAAGATCCTGAAGATCTCGGCCGAAGGGAAGCTCTTGCACGTGTTCCCGATCGCTGCGGGCGACGGCACCACGAACGTCGCCTTCGGCCCCGGCGGCAAGGAGCTCTACGTCACCGTGGTCAAGGACCCGAAGGATCCGCAGGCCAAGGGCCTCATCGTGCGCATCCCAAACGTGCCGTAGATCAGCGCAGCCGGAGCGTGAATCCCGGGAGTACGGAGAAGGCGTGGTCGTTGTCGTAGCTGAAGCCCATCGAGATCGCGCCGCGGCCGCCGATCCGGTAGCGCCAGCCGAGGGTTCCCACCAGCTCCTCGCCGGCGAGGTCGGGCAGCGGCCCCTTCCCGCTGCCGGGGTCCGCGCCGCCCACCAGCGCCGGGCTGTGCGCGTTCACCTCGGCAACGAGATCGAACCTCGAGAACGGGCGTACGGCCGCGAACGCGAAGCTGAGCACGTTCCTGGTCTCGAACCCGGACGGCGCACCCACGATCGTGTACCCGAGGTTGAGGTGGGAATCCAGCTTCGCGTCCCTCCGGCTCAGCACCAGCGCCATGGTGTAGTCGGCGCGGCCGGAGCCGAGCGCCTGATCCCTCGCCGTGGGAACCTTCACCTCGGTGGCGATGGCGACCGACGTGTGCCCGATGGCTCGCGGCAACGGTGCCACGATCGCACCCAACTCCACGTCGCCGACGCCGGACTGGAGCACATGCTCGCCCACGCGGAGCTGCGAGTAGACGACCGGCTCCAGCACCAGCGCCACCCTGCGGGTCGCCGCGTATTCGAGCGCGAACGGCACGTTGGCCTCGGTCCGGTGCAACGCCACCTCCCGCTCCAGCCCCACGCTGAACGTCAGCGCTCCGGGCGGCGCAAGATGGGCGCTCTCGGTCTCGAGCAGGGGCTCGAAGCTGCCATCGCGGTGGCGAGGGGGATCCTGCACCGCGACCGGCGGCGAGGCTTCCACCCCGCGCGGTGACCAGTGCGTGTCCACCACCAGGCGCGAGCCGGCGATGTCCTCCCAGCGGTAGTACTTGAAGTTCTGGTGCTCGGGCGCGTTCTCGCCGTCCTGGGCGACGAACAACCCCTGGGCGAAGTCCGCCGAGGTCGGACAGCTCGTGACCCCGATGCCGTCGGTGTGCTCGACGTCGCCGATCGTGCCGGCCTGGGGATCGATCGTGAGCACGTAGGCGTTCGATCCACCGCGCTCGTAGACGTTGAACGTGCTGCTCCCCTGGCTCGAGGCGATGAGGTAGCCGCGCCCACCGTTCGCGTAGTAGAGCGCCAGGCCCTCGACATCGGCGGTGAGCCCGTGCTCGCCGACCCGGGCGATGAGCGTGCCCGTGGTATCGGCGTCCGGCTCCGCGGCGAACTTCCAGATGCCGACACGCTCCTCGGAGACGTAGTAGTCGCCGAGCTCACAGTCCGCGACGCAGCCCTCCGACATGGAGCTCAGGGTGAACCAGCGCACGCGCTCGCCCGTGACCTTGCCGTCGGGGGCCTCCTTCATCAGGTACTGCTCGACCATCCCCTCCTTGTTGGTGACGAAGAAATAGCACCGGCCGTCGCGCGGGCTCCGATAGACGCACGAGCCGTAGGGGAAGCCGCCGTCGAACACGGGGATCAGGTTCCCCTCGGTGATGTCCGTGAGCGTGTCGCTCGCGGGATCGAACATCCACACCTTGACGCCCATCCCGTTCGGCGCGCGACATGCCGCGACCGCGATGTCCACGAGGCCACCGCGGAACTTGAACCCGTAGAGCACGCCGACGTCGTTCGGGCGCGAGCCATCGGACACGATCTGTCGCTGTTCCCCGGTGAGGTCGTAGACCAGGAGCGCGCCGCGCTTGTCCGTGCCCACGACGAGGCTCTTCGCGGGATCGGTCGGATGCACCCAGATCTCGGGCGTGTCCGCGGCGTCCCGCGGATGCGGGACGGGACGCGTCTCCGCGCGCGCGAACGGACGTACCACGGTGGTGTCTTCGGGCGTCGCGGCGTGGCTGGGGGCACCCACCAGGACCGCCGACAGCGCGAGCCATAGGACCGGGCGCACGCGCGCCACGAGACGACGGGCCATCGCACCAACCTCCGGAAGAAGGATGCGAGCGCCGGCGCCGTGGGGTGCGTCGGTCTCCGTACATGAGGTCATGCGGCCCGTGGGAGAATTAGCACGGGAATAGGTGCTCTCATATAGTGAAATATCACCGACGCAGATGGCGCTCTCCTGGGGAGAACGCCTGACGCAGTTCGTGGTGGCAACACACGTCGCGCCTACCGGGACGCTGCAGCGAGCCGTGGGAGCTACGCCGGCAACCCGATCCGTCGCAGCAGCACCTTGAAGCGCGGGTCCGAGCGAAGCGAGGCCATGTACAGATTGGTCTTGAGCGCGATCAGGGGCGTCTCGTGCCCCCCGAACGCGCGGTCGAGCCAGCGGAACGCTTCGTCCTTCCGGCCGAGCAGGGCGTAGATGCTGGCGACATCCGAGG
>DATLUU010000689.1:0-2374 GCA_035577885.1 Verrucomicrobiia bacterium | reverse complement strand
GTTCCCCGCGCCGGTGCCGCCCTCGCCCGACACGTCGAGCGCGATCCTCGCCGCGTTCGCCGAGCGCGGCATCACGTTCGTCAGGGACACGCGCGTCAAGTCACTGGACCCGGGGCGCAAGGTCGCGATGCTGAGCGACGGACGCGAGCTGCCGTACGCGCTCTTCCTCGGCATCCCCGTCCACCGCGTGCCGCAGGTGGTCGTGGACTCCGGGCTCGCGGAGCACCTCCACGACTGGGTGAAGGTGGACCCGGCGACGCTGGAGACGCGCTTCCCCGGCGTCTACGCGGTGGGTGACGTGAACGGCGTCGGCACGCCCAAGGCGGGAGTGTTCGCAGAGGGCGCCGCGCACGTGGCGGCGCTCGCGATCCTGGCGCGGATCCGCGGCGAGGCGCCGCCCGAGCGCTACCAGGGCCAGGGCTCCTGCTACGTGGAGCTCGGCCGCGGCGAGGTGGGCCGCGTCGACGTGGACTTCCTCGGCGGTCCCAGGCCCACGGGCAGGTACCAGTCGCCGACCGCGGCGCTGGTCGCCGAGAAGCGACGATTCGGCTCGAGCCGGCTCGAGCGCTGGTTCGGCAAGCAGCCCGAGGCCGCGACGGCGCCCTAGCCCGGCTAGCGTACACCCGCGCGCACGAACACCAGCACGCCGGCCGGGTGCGTGCCGTACGCGGGCACCAGCTCCGAAGGGATGCGCGACAACGTGCCCGCGGCGCCGATCCCGATGGCGCTGTGCTCGCCCCGGATCAGGTCGAAGCGATAGCCCGCGGTGATCTCGCCCACCGCGAACACCCGGTCCGCGAGCGGGTCGCTCGCCACGAACAGCTCGTCTTTTTGCACGTGCTCGGCCCGCGCGAAAAGTGTTTGCCTATCGTCGAGTGCCAGGGCGCCCTCGGCTGCCCACGCATTGGTCGTGTGCCCGGGACGGTTCCGGTCCTGGCCCCACGCCAGCATCCCCTCCCAGTGACCGGCCGCGCGCCAACGGCCAGCCACGATCGCGGACGCGGTCCAGCGGTCCTGGTCGACGCCGGGCTCGAGCTGCTCCGGGCTCTCGAGCCGGCCATAGCTTGCCTGAACTGAAGCGTGCTGCGAGGGATTGACCGAGAGCCGGAACGAGTGCGAATCGAGCTTCGGCGCCTCGATGTCCCAGCGGTGCTCATCGGGCTCGCGCCCGCGGAACGCCGACGCTTCGAGCTTCGCTCCACCCACCACCACGCCGGCCGTGAGCACGCCGAAGGTGATGTGCGAGGAGTCGAGCCAGTGGTGCGTGATCGGCGCCACCGGCACGTTCGCGCCCGTGAAGCGGTGCATGAACGCGGGTGGCCCGAGCGCGGGCTCGCCCGGCAGGCCGCCGTAGACGAACAGCGAGCGGTCCGCCCACGCCACGCTCCAGGAGCCGGCCAGCTCCATGAACAGGTCGTGCGGGTGCTGCCGGTCGATGAGCGGCGTGACGCCGTCCGCGGTCTCGCCGGTCTGGAGCAGCAGCGGATAGCCGTCGCTGCCGATCGTGGCGGGCTCGAGCGAGAGCATGGTGCGCACGCCGAGCGTGCCGGGGCCCAGGGGGCGGCTCGCCATCGCCATGCCCATGTTGTCGCTCAGGAACTTCTCGTCGCCGCGGGGGCCGCCCTGGTGGTCGTAGACTGCGTCCGCGTAGCCATGGAGCATGAGCGACCACGCGCCGCGCTGGAAGTGCAGGCCCTCGTGTCGCGCGGCGTCCGGCTGCCACGCCGTCCCCGAGGCCTCGCGCGTCATGGGATACGGCCCGTACACGCCGCGCATCGCGTGCTCGTGCGCGCCCATGTCCATGCCCGTGTCCACGTCGTGGTGCATGGTCGCGTGGTCCATGCCGGCGTGCGCAGCGTGCCCCGCCGCGGAGTCCGCCCCGACCACATCGCCACGCGCGTTCGATGGCCTCGCCGTCCCCATCAGGGTGGCCAGGATGAGCGTGCGCAGAACCAAGTGCATCTGACTTATCCCCAGCACGTTACGCCTTGACATTCATGCGGTGCACGAGGTCAGCTGGGTGTTCGCCCGTCCCGCGAGCCGGGCCAGGTGCTTCAACCGGATGCCGCCGCGCCACCCGCCGCGGCGCCGGAGGCGTCGTCTCGCAGTTTCACGATCAGGTAGATGCCGAGCGCCAGGAGCCACGGCAGCTCCTTCAGCTTCACGCCCGCTGGCTCCACCTCGACGGCGCACGAGAGGTGGAACGTCCCACCCACGTGCGTGAACCGCACCAGCGGCTGGTCGCTCGCGTCCGTGAACTGGTACGTGGTCATCCAGAAGTTCGTGTTGGCGCGGAACGCCCGCCCATCGGCGAGCTCCAGGGTGCCGCCGGCCGTCCAGGTGTTGTTGCGGAACACGGCCAGGTCGGTGTCGC
>DATLUU010000688.1:0-2884 GCA_035577885.1 Verrucomicrobiia bacterium | reverse complement strand
GTCCGAGGGTCTCGCCCAGCGCGCGCACGTCCTCGTCGATCAGGAGACGGAAGTACTCGTCGGCGTAGTAGCGCAGCGCCGTGGGAAACGCGAACTGCGTGAGCCCCACGACCGTGACCGCTCCGCCCGGCGCGCCGCCGGGCGTGTGGAAGAACGCGGGACCGATCGGCGAGTCGGGTCCCAGGGGCCCTTCGCCGCCCCACAGGTACACGTGCGAGAGCGGGACGGTGTTGGTGAGCGCCTGGACGTCGGGCACGGTCACGACCTCCGAGCCGCCCATGCCCAGCTCCGTCTGGGTCTGGGCGTCGAACACCAGCACCAGGTCGTGGCCATCGTCGAACGCGTCGAGGAACGGCACGCGTCCGAGCGGTTCGCTCCCGGGCGTCAACGTGGGATCGAGGTAGTTCTCATAGAGCCGTCGCGACGCGAACCCGCCGCTCGTGAGCCGCGGCAGCAGTTCCTCGGCCAGGGTCGCGCCGTCGAGCGTCACCGCATCGCCCTGCGACCACACCTGCGGGAACAGCACCTCGGCGGCGAGCAGCGCGCGCGGCGGGCGCGGCGTCGCCGGCTCTCGGGCGGCCTGCAGGCTCCGCGCCACGAACGCGCGCGCCTCGGTCGCGTTCGTCACCGGCGCACGTCCGACCCACACCTCGGGGTTCAGGTCCACGTCGTCGCCGGGATCCGCGGCGCTCGCGTATCCCTCGCCCCAGAGCGCGTCACCGTCCGCGTTCCAGGAGCCGTCGAGACAGCTGAAGTAGAGATCCGTGGGGATGAACTGGCCGCCGAAGAACGCGGAGTACGCGATGCGCGTCGGCACCAGTGCCGCGGTGCCCCCCAGCAGCACCCAGCGTGCGCCGGGACCGGTGTACTGGTCGCGGATCCAGAGGCGCATGCGCTCCGCGTCGTCGGCGGCGGAGGGATACTGCACGCGCAGCGCCTCGATCGTAATGATCGTGGCGGGAAGCCCGAGCTTGCGTTTCCACTGCGCCAGCGGCTGGAACTCCGAGGCCAGCGCGTCCGTGGTGATGATGAGGTAGCCCTCGGCGGGGCCGGGGACGAGTTGCGCGTCGGCGCGGCGCACCACGATGAACGTGGCGGCCAGCGACAGCGCCAGTGCGAGCGAACGCTCGATCCTCATGGCGTGTCCTCCTCATGCCTCGCAAACCTTGGTACCTTCGCCGTGTCGGATCCCAGGCGCATTCTACCCCGGAGCCCGCCCCGTGACCGCACGCAATCTGCTCGCCCCGTTTCGCGAGCTGACGCCCTCGCAGCGCCACGCGTTCACCGCGGCGTGGGCGGGCTGGGCGCTGGACGCCTTCGACTTCTTCATCTTCATCTTCGCCTTGAAGGCGATCGCCGCCGACTTCCACACCACGGTGAAGGCGGCGTCCGAGGGCATCTTCCTCACCCTGGCGATGCGCCCGGTGGGAGCTCTGCTCTTCGGCTGGCTCGCCGAACGCTACGGGCGGCGTCCGGTGCTGATGGTGAACGTCGTCAGCTTCTCGGTGTTCGAGCTGGCCTCGGCGTTCGCGCCGGATCTGCGCACGCTGTTGTTCCTGCGCGCGCTGTTCGGCTTCGCCATGGGCGGCGAGTGGGGCGTCGGCGCCGCGCTCGCGCTCGAGAGCCTGCCGGCAAAGGGGCGCGGGCTGTTCTCGGGCATCCTTCAGGAAGGTTACGTCGTCGGCTACCTGCTGGCGTCGGCGCTGTTCGCGTTCGCCTTCCCGGCGCTGGGATGGCGCGGGATGTTCGTCGTCGGGGCGTCGCCCGCACTGCTCGTGCTCTACATCCGCCAGCGCGTCGACGAATCGCCGGCGTGGCGCGCGGGCCGGCAGCTCAAGCCACCCGCGGCACGCGAGACGTTCGCGGCGATCCGCGCCCACCTGCCGGCGTTCCTGTTCATGGTGGCGCTGATGGCGTTCTTCAACGCCTTCTCGCACGGCTCGCAGGACCTCTACCCCACGTTCCTGCAGGCGCAGCGGGGCTTCTCGCCGCAGGTGACCGGGACCATCGCCATCATCTACAACATCGGGGCGCTCATGGGGGGCATCGTCTTCGGCTCGGTGTCGGAACGGCTGGGACGCCGGCGCGCGATCGCGCTTGCGGCCGTGCTCGCGATCCCGCTGATCCCGTTGTGGGCCTATGCGACCACCCCGGTCCTGCTCGCCGTGGGCTCGTTCCTGATGCAGTTCATGGTGCAGGGCGCGTGGGGCATCGTCCCCGCGCACCTGAACGAGCTGTCGCCGCCGGGGGCGCGCGCGATCCTGCCCGGCTTCGCCTACCAGCTCGGCAACCTGGTCATGGCGCGGATGGGACCGTTCCAGGCGGGGTTCGCCGAAGCGCGCGGCAACGACTACTCGCTGGCGCTCGCGCTGACCGTCGGGATCGTCGCCGTCCTCCTCGCCATCGTCGTCCTGCTGGGCGGCGAGCGGAAGAGCTTCGAGCTGCACGCGCCGCAGGGGGCCTGAGCCGCGGCCGCGGGGGTCGGAGTCACGGGGACGGCGCCGGAACCGGGTCCGCGAAATGGCTGTTCGGCTCGAGGAAGAGCCGTCCGTGCGGCACATCGAACGTCATCGTGAACCGGCGCAGGATCTCCATCCCCAGCGCGGGACGGTCGTTCGAGGCGCCCCAGGCTCGATGCACGGCGTACGGGCCGAGCCCCACGCTCTCGAACACGCCGGAGGTATCCACGTACGCGGTACCGAGCCCGACGCCCTGGCGCGCGAGGCGTCGCTCAGGGGATCGGCGCACGAGATTGTCGGAGGCGGCATCCTCGGAGCCGGTGTCGAGCCGCATGGCGTGCGTCTCTCTGATGCCGTTCGCCAGTGTCAGCTGGACGTCGACGTAGAGCCGGTTGTCCGTGTTCGTGAGCGGGAGCATCGCGCCC
>DATLUU010000687.1:0-6145 GCA_035577885.1 Verrucomicrobiia bacterium | reverse complement strand
TGGGAACCTGCTCGAGGGCGCCGGGGAGCTGCCCGCGAACCTCGTGCTCACGCTCCCCAAGGTGACGGTGCCCGAGCAGGTGGGCGTGTTCGCGGGGTTGCTCGCAGCGCTCGAGCACGAGCTGGGGCTGGACGAGGGCGTGCTCCGGTTCGAGGTCATGGTGGAGACGCCGCAGCTCATCATGGGCGCCGACGGCCGCTCGGCGCTGCCGGCGCTGATCCCGGCGGCGAAGGGCCGGCTCCAGGCGTCGCACTTCGGCACGTACGACTACACGGCGTCGATGGGCATCACCGCGGCGCACCAGCGCATGCGCCACCCGGTGTGCGAGCACGCGAAGCTGGTGATGCAGGCGGCGTACGCGGGCACGGGCGTGTGGCTCTCGGACGGCTCGACGGCGATCCTGCCGGTGCCGGTGCATGGCGCGCGCGATGGCGGGTCACTCACCGCGGCGCAGCGCGCGGAGAACCGTGCGGGTGTGCACGCGGCGTGGCGGCTGCACGCCGACGACGTGCGCCACTCGCTCGCGGGCGGCTTCTACCAGGGCTGGGACCTGCACCCGGCGCAGCTCGTGTCGCGCTACGCGGCGCTGTTCGAGTTCTTCCTCCAGGGCCTGGAGCCGGCCGGCGAGCGGCTGCGGAACTTCGTCGCCAAGGCGGCGCAGGCCACGCTCGTGGGCGACGTCTTCGACGACGCTGCAACCGGGCAGGGACTCCTCAACTACTTCCTGCGCGCGGTCCAGACCGGCGCGGTCACCGAGGCGCGCGCGGTGGAGATGTCCGGCCTGACCGTCGACGAGATCCGCGGTCGCTCCTTCGTCGCGATCCTGAAGAACCGCGGGCGCGTTTAGCTTCGTCGTCAACTTCCTCTGTAGGTCGAGTAGCCGAACGGCGACAGCAGGAGCGGGACGTGGTGGTGTTCGGTTTCGTTGCGGACTTCGAACACCACGGCCACCTCGGGATGGAAGCTCGTCACGCCACGCGCGGCGAAGTAGGCGCCGGTCGCGAACGTGAGCCGGTAACGGCCAGGGCCGTGGAGCTTGGTGAACGCGTCTCGCACGCGGCCGTCGGCGTCGGTCGTGGCGCGGGCCACCGCGTGCCAGCCCTTCTTGTCGTCGATGTGCTCGAGCACGATCTCGACGCCCGCCGCCGGCTTCCCGCTCGTCAGGTCCAGCACGTGTGACGTGATCGCCATCCGTCCTCCGCTCACGCGCCCGCGAGCAGCTTCTCGAGGCGCAGCCGGGTGATCTTGTGCAGCTCGCGTCCCGTGATGTCGCGCTCGGTCGCGGCGTCGTTGCCGAGTCGCCGGCGCAGCGCCGCGAGCACGTCGTTCGTGCCGAGGCCGGTCGCGCACAGGATGAACGTGTGGCCGAACCGGCGCTCGTACTCGTCGTTGCCCTCGGCCAGCGCCGCGCGGCCCGCGTCGTCGGCGCTGCCGACGCCGGACTGCTCGCCCGCGGACCACGCCTGCTCGCGGGCGCTCAATGCCGCCTTCGCCCGCGACGCCCCGAGCCGAGGGTGGCGCGCGATCGCGTCCCCCAGCTGCTCCGCGGAGAGCGCCGTCCAGCAGCGGTCGGCGGCCGCGAACAGTCGCTCGGCGTCGCCGAACGGGCGCGCAGCGAGCATCGCGTCCACCCAGGGTGAAGCACCGCAGCAGGCGGTGAGCAGCTCGCGGGCCACGTCGGCGGGCGCGGTGTCGAGGTCCTTCACGGTCACGCGATCGCGCCGAACACGCGCAGCCGCGCCACGCCGCCGTCGGGGAAGATGTTCAACCGCACGTGCGTCGCCGGCGCGGACGTCGCGTCCCACGCGTGCCGCGCGTGCGGCTGGAGCGCGGTCTCGGCGAGCAGCGGCTGCCACTTCACCACCGTCGGCAGCGCTGCTGCATCGGCCCCCGGAGCGTCGCACCACTCGAGCGAGCAGCGGCCGGGGGCGTTGCCCTTGAAGTGGTCGGTGTCCAGCTCCAGGCGCTGCACGCTGCCGCGTGTCGCGAGCCGCACGATCGTCCAGTCGTTGCCGGGGCCGCGGCGGCGGCGCGTCTCCCAGCCGTCGCCCATGTGCGTCGAGCGCCCGGGCAGGATCAGGTTCTGCCGGTGGCCGAAGAACATGTCGCTGCACACCACGACGAAGCCGCCGTTCTCCATCGCCGCCAGGTCCAGCACCTGGCCGCGCGCGAGCCGCGCGGGATCGGGCCGCGCTTCGCCGTGCACGCGCAGCCGCGCCACGCCGCCGTCGGGATAGATGTGGAAGCGCAGGTGCGTCAGGCGCTCGTCACTCGTGATGGCGAACGCGTTCTTCGAGTCACCCGCGAGCGGCGAGCGGGGGAGGAGTTCGCGCCACTTCACACCCCCATCGCTTGCAAGCTGTTCCGGATCCGGCACACCCGCCACCGACGCGCCCTCGAGCGAGCACTGCTCCGGGTAGTTGCCGCGGAAGAACGCCGTGTCCACGACCACGCCGTGCGCGACCCCCGGCAGTCCGAGCCGCACGATGCACCAATCGTGGCCGGGCGTGCGGCGGCGGCGCGTCTCCCAGCCGTCCATCCACTTGCCGCGGTCGGTGTATTCGCCCTCCTTCCACACGGCGGGCGCGGCGCGCAGCAGCGATTCCTTGGGCGCGAAGAACTCGTCGTTCGCGAGCAGCACGGCGCCGCCCAGGCGCTCGGCGGCGAGATCGATCAGGTCGGTGAACGCGGCCTCGGTCATGCGGCAACGGCCTCCCGGTGGATGAGACGCCCATTCACGCCCAGCACGCCGCGGTCGCCGAGGTAGACGCACTCGCCGCGCACCCACGTGGAGTGCACGACACCCGCGAGCCGAGCGCCGATGTACGGCGTGAGCTTGTGGCGGTGGAAGAGATCGTCGGCGTGGACCGTGAACTCTTCCTCCGGCTGCCAGACGACCAGGTCCGCATCGTGGCCGGGCGCGATGGCGCCCTTCCGGCCCGAGAGACCGAGGAGCCGCGCGGGGCCAGCGCACATCCAGGCCGCGAGCCGCTCGAGCGCGATGCCGCGCGCGCGCATGCCGGTCCATACGACGGAGAGTCCGAGTTGCAGCGAAGCGATGCCACCCCAGGCGGCCATGAAGTCGCCCGTGTCGCGCGCCTTCAGCGCCGGCGGGCACGGCGAGTGGTCCGAGACGACGGCGTCGAGCGTGCCGTCGAGCATCGCCTGCCAGAGTGCGTCGCGGTCGGCGGCGCTGCGGATCGGCGGCGCGCACTTGTACTCGGTCGCGCCGTCGGGCACGTCCTCCGAGGCGAAGTGGAGATAGTGCGGGCAGGTCTCCGCGCTCACCTGGACGCCGCGAGCCCGGGCGGCGGCGAGCAGCGGGATCGTGGCGCCCGAGGAGACGTGCACCACGTGCGCTCGCGCGCGGTGCTTCTCGGCGAGCGAGAGGAGCAGCGCCACCGCCTCGGTCTCGGCGGCGCCGGGCCGGCTGCGCGCGTATTCCGCGTGGGCGCGCGTGCTCGCGGGCGCGTTCACGCGCGCCAGCACCGCGGGCGACTCGCAGTGCGCCATCAGCACCGCGCCGAGCGGCGCGAGCGCCGCGAGCGCCTTGTCGAGGTCGGCGGCATCGCATCCAGGAAACTCGTCCACGCCGGAGGGGACGAGGAAGCACTTGAAGCCGAGCACGCCGGCCTCGTGAAGCGCGGCGAGCGCGCCGGCATTGCCCGGGATCACGCCGCCGAGGAACCCGACATCCATCGCACACTTCCCGCGCGCCGCGGCGCGCTTCGTCTCCAGCGCGCGCACGTCGACGGTCGCAGGGATGCTGTTGAGCGGCATGTCGGCGAGCGTGGTCACGCCGCCCGCGGCCGCGGCCCGGGTCGCCGTGGCGAAGCCTTCCCACTCGCTGCGGCCGGGCTCGTTCACGTGCACGTGGCTGTCGACCACACCGGGCAGGATCACCGCGTCACCGGCGTCGCGCACGGTGGCGCTCCCGGGCCGCGTGTCGTACGGGTGCAACGCGGTGATCGTGCCGTCTCGCACCTCGATCGCGGCCGGGCGCACGCCCTCCGGCGTCACCACGCGGCGCGAGCAGAAGAACTGCACGCTCACGCGGTCTCGCTCCAGAACTGGCGCACGAGATTCGCGGCCACGGAGCGCCGGTAGGTGGCGGTCGAGCGCAGGTCGTCGATGGGCCGGATCTCATCGGCGAGCGCACGCAGCGCGTCGTCGATCGAGCCGCCGCCGTTCAGCACCATCTCGGTGTCCGGGAGCCTCACCACGGTGGGAGCGACGCTCCCCAGCGCGAGCTTGGTCACCGGTCCGCGCACGCCGGCGAACACCACCTTGGAGATGGCCTGCGCCGCGCGCGTGCCCACTTTCCGGAACCACTGCTTGCCGGTCACCGGCGGCACCTCGACGGCGACGATCAGCTCATCGGGGCGGCGCACGCTCTTCCGATAGCCGGTGTAGAACGCGTTGAACGGCACGCGCCGCTCGCCGCCCTCCCCGGCCAGCACCACGTCGGCGTCGGCGACCGCGAACACCGGCAGCGTGTCGCCGGCGGGCGAGGCGTTCGCGAGGTTCCCGCCCACGGTGCCCATGTTCTGGATCTGCGCGCCGCCCACCAGGCGCGCCGCCTCGACCAGCATCGGCAGCCGCGCGCGCACGAAGCGGGACTTCTGGACCTCCGTGTACGTGGCGAGCGCGCCGATCACCAGCTTGTCGCCGCTCGTGGTGATGCGCTTGAGGGCCGAGAGCCGCGTGAGGTCCAGGTAGCTCGTGCCCGGCGTGCCGCCGAACTCGAGCGCCACGTAGACGTCGGTGCAGCCGGCGATCGGCACCGTGCCCGGCTCCTCGCGCAGGATCTTGAGCGCGGCATCGAGCGTGCGCGCGCGACGCAGCGCGAACGGCGCGGTCGGCGTTCTCATGCTTCTTTCTCATGAGCCACGGCGGTGGCGGACGAGGTCCCGTTTGCGTGGCGCTCGGCATGGGCGGAAAGCACCGCGCGGTGGATCGCCTCGTAGCCGGTGCAGCGGCAGAGGTTCCCGGCGAGTGCCTCGCGCACGCGCTCGAGTGTGGGCTTGCGCGTGCTCTCCACGAGCGCGTGCGCAGCGAGGATCACGCCCGGCGTGCAGATGCCGCACTGCGCACCCACCTCGCGCATCATCGCGCGCTGGAGCGGGTGATCGCCCGAGAGCCCCTCGATCGTCGTCACCTCGCAGCCTTCCGCCTGCGCGCACGGCATCAGGCAGGAGACGACCGGCTGGCCGTCCACGAGCACCGTGCACGCGCCGCACTCGCCCTCGCCGCAGCCTTCCTTGGTGCCGGTCAAAGAGAAATCCTCGCGCAGCACGTCGAGCAGGCGCTTCAACGGGTGCGCGTCCAGCTCGCGCGGCGTGCCGTTCAGGGTCAGCTTCACGCGGCGTCCCCGTTCACCGACGGCCGCGCGAGCCGTGGCGCCGCAGCGAGCACCTCGGGCGTGGCGGGGATCGAGCGCACGTCGAGCCCGGCGTGGCGCAGCGCGTTCACCACCGCGGGCGCGGGGCCGTCGATGGGCAGCTCGCCCACGCCCTTGGCGCCGAACGGCCCGCCCTCGAAGTGGTTCTCGAGCATGACGATGTCCATGGGCGGTGTGTCCAGCGTGGTGGGGATGACGTAGTTCGTGAGCTGCGCATTGGCCATCGCGCCGTCGCGCATCACCACGTGCTCCAATAGCGCCCAGCCCAGGCCCTGCGCCGAGCCGCCCTCGACCTGGCCCTGCGCCATCGCCGGATGGATGGGGCGGCCGAACTCCTGGACCGCGGTGAACTTCGCCACCCGCACCTCGTGCGTGACCGGGTCCACCGCCACCTCGGCCACGTCGCAGCCCCACGCAAACGTGGCGTAGGCGTCGCCGCGATAGGTCTTGTCGTCCCATTGCCGGCCGGGCGGCGCTGCGTACTGCTCCTCGACGTGCAGCCGGCCCATGCGCACGTGGTGCTCGGCGGGGGAGGCGCTCCCGAGTTGCTCGCGCATCTTCCGCGCGCAGCGCTCGAGCAGGCCGCCCACCACCATGCACGTGCGCGACGCCACCGTGGGGCCGCTGTCGGGCACCACCGACGTGTCGGGCTGCGCCACCTCGACGTCCTCGTACGCTATCGCCAATGCATCGGCGACGATCTGCGCCAGCATCGTCCGCGTGCCCTGGCCGATCTCGGTGTTC
>DATLUU010000686.1:0-4642 GCA_035577885.1 Verrucomicrobiia bacterium | reverse complement strand
GACCGCGTTCGACTCGACCGGCTTCGGGCAGGGCAAGGTGGAGCTGAACGGGCGGCGCTCGGCGGTGGAGGCGGAGGGCGTGTCGCCGCAGTCGTCGGCGAACGCGAAGCAGAAGGTGTGGGTGGTGCCGAACCCCTACCGCGGCGTGCACAACATCCAGGAGCGGCCGTCGTCGTGGGACCTGACGCCGAACGCTTCGGACCCCACGGGAACGCACATCGACTTCTACGGGCTGCCGGACGGGCAGTGGACGATCAAGATCTTCACGCTCGCGGGTGACCTGGTGAACACGCTGTCCTCGAACGACGCGGTGGACGCCTCGACGCGGAGCGCGACCGTGATCGACAGCCACGGGCAGTCACACACGAACGTGACCAAGCAGCAGGACACGCCCGGGGACGGCCAGGCGCGGTGGAACCTCATCTCGCGCAACGGGCAGGACGTCGCCAGTGGCATCTACCTGTTCACGGTGGCATCCAAGCGGGGCGCCGAGCGCGGGAAGTTCGTCCTCATCCGATAGCACCTCCGGAGCCTTGACCCTCGCGGGCGGGGTGTGGCATCTTCCCTGCCCGCGAGGCGTAAGGTATTGATAGCGCCAGAGTTGCGAGTGCGCTCGAGGCTTCGTCCAGTAACGACCGGGAGAGGTGGGGCATGGCGCTCAAGGTGGCGATCAACGGATTCGGGCGCATCGGCAGGCTGGTGGTCCGGGCGGCGAAGGCGCGAAAGCTCGGCATCGACTTCGTGGCGGTGAACGACCTCACCGATGCCGCGACGCTCGCCCACCTCTTGAAGTACGACACCGTCCACCGCGTCTGGGGCGAGACCTCGGGGCACGCCGTGGACGGCAAGCTCGTGGTCTGCGGCGACAAGATCGAGGTGCTCGCGGAGAAGGACCCCGCCAAGCTGCCGTGGAAGTCGCTGGGCGTGGACATCGTGCTCGAGGCGACCGGGCGCTTCACCGACCGCGACAAGGCCTCGGCCCACTTGGCCGCGGGGGCGAAGGCGGTGCTGGTGTCGGCGCCCGCCAAGGGCGCCGACCTGACGTTCGTGTTCGGCGTCAACGACCAGCTCTTCGACCGCTCGAAGCACACCGTGTTCAGCATCGGCTCGTGCACGACCAACTGCCTGGCGCCGGTGGCCAAGGTGCTGGACGACAGCTTCGGCATCGACCACGGGCTCATGACCACGATCCACGCCTACACGAACGACCAGAACATCCTCGACCTGCCGCACAAGGACCTGCGCCGGGCGCGTGCCGCGGCGCTGTCGCTGATCCCCACCTCGACCGGGGCGGCGAAGGCGATCGGCGAGGTGCTCCCGGGCTTGAAGGGCAGGCTCGACGGCATCGCCGTGCGCGCACCCGTCATGGACGGCTCGCTCGTGGACCTCGTCTGCCGCGTCAAGCGCACGGTGACGAAGGACGAGGTGAACGCGGCGATGAAGGCCGCGGCGGACGGGCCGATGAAGGGCATCCTCGAGTACTGCACCGACCCCATCGTCTCCAACGACGTCATCGGCAACCCCGCGAGCAGCGTGTTCGACTCGCTGTCCACGAACGTCATGGCGGGCGACATGGTCAAGGTGCTGTCGTGGTACGACAACGAGTGGGGCTTCTCGAACCGCGTCGTGGACGCGTTGCTCAAGCTCTCCTGACGCGATGAGCTTCGCCAAGCGCACCGTGCAGGACCTGGACTGCGCCGGGAAGCGCGTGCTGATGCGCGTGGACTTCAACGTCCCCGTGAGCGGCGGCGCCGTGACCGACGACACCCGCATCGTCGGCGCGCTGCCGACGCTCCGCTACTTGATCAGCAAGCGCGCGCGGCTCGTGCTCTGCTCGCACCTCGGGCGCCCGAAGGGGGGCCCGGATCCCAAGTACAGCTTGAAGCCCGTGCGCGAGCGGCTGGCGAGGCTGCTGCGCCAGGACGTGGCCTGGGCCGACGACTGCGTGGGTGCGGAAGCCGAGCGCGCGGCGGCGGCGCTCGCCGATGGCGGCGTGCTGCTGCTCGAGAACCTCCGCTTCCACCCGGAAGAGGAGAAGAACGACCCCGCGTTCGCGAAGGCACTCGCCCGACTTGGCGAGTGCTATGTCAACGACGCGTTCGGCACCGCGCACCGCGCGCACGCGTCCACCGAGGGCGTGACGCACTACTTGAAGCCCGCGGTCGCCGGGTTCCTGATGAAGACCGAGCTGGACTACCTGGGCACCGCGCTCGACCAACCCAAGCGACCGTTCGTCGCCGTGCTGGGCGGGGCGAAGATCAGCGGCAAGATCGACGTGCTCACGGCGCTGCTGCAGAAGGTGGATCGGCTGCTCGTGGGCGGCGCGATGATGTTCACGTTCCTGAAAGCGCAGGGGAAGCCGGTGGGCCGCTCGCTGGTCGAGGACGACCGGCTGGACCTCGCGCGCGAGCTGCTCGCGACCGCGAAGGCCAAAGGCGTCGAGCTGGTGCTGCCCACCGACTGCATCGCCTCCACCGCACCCGATGGCTCGGCACCATCGGCGCCCAAGCGCATCGAGCAGCTGAGCGCCGACGAGATGGGCGTGGATATCGGGCCCGAGACACTCGTCGCGTTCACGGCCAAGCTGCGCGATGCGAAGACCGTGGTATGGAACGGCCCCATGGGCATCTTCGAGGTGGCCGCGTTCGCCGCCGGCACCATGGGCGTGGCGCAGGCGCTGGCGCCGCTCAAGGCGCAGGGCGCGGTGACCGTGGTGGGCGGTGGCGATTCGGTGGCGGCGGTGCAGCAGAGCGGGCTCGCCGAGCGCTTCTCGCACCTCTCCACCGGTGGCGGCGCCTCGCTCGAGTTCCTGGAGGGGAAGGTCCTGCCCGGCGTGGCGGCGCTGGACGCCGCGAGCGCGTGAGCGCGCCCGTCGCGCGTCGCCCGCGGATCGTCGCGGGGAACTGGAAGATGAACCGCACCTCGCCCGAGGGCGCCGCCCTCGCGCGCGAGCTGGCGGCGCTGGGGGCGGCGGATCCCGCCTCGGCCACGGCGCCGATCGTCGTGCTCTGTCCCGCCGCACCCGCGCTCGAGTCGGTGGCGAAGGCGATCACCGGCAGCGGCATGGCGCTCGGCGGCCAGAACGTTCACAGCGAGCCCCATGGTGCCTACACCGGCGAGGTCTCGGGAGCCATGCTGCGCGCGGTCGGCTGCACGTGGGTGATCGTCGGACACTCCGAGCGCCGGCACGGGATGGGGGAGACCGACGCGATGGTGGCGGCCAAGCTGCGTGCCGCCCAGCGCGACGGGCTGACGCCCATCGTCTGCGTCGGCGAGACGCTCGCCGAGCGCGAGAAGGGTGACACGGAGGCGGTGCTGGTGCGCCAGGTCACCGTCGCCTATCACGGGCTCACCGCCACCGCGGCCGGCGCGACCGCGATCGCCTACGAGCCGGTATGGGCGATCGGCACCGGCAAGGTGGCGACGCCCGAGCAGGCCCGCGACGCTCACCGCGTGGTGCGCGCGACGCTCGACCGCGTCCTCGGCGCGGGCGCGGGGGAGAAGGCCGCGATCCTCTACGGTGGCAGCGTCAACGCCGGGAACGCGGCGGCGCTCTTCGCCGAGGCCGACGTGGACGGCGCGCTCGTGGGCGGCGCCTCGCTCGAGGCGGCGTCGTTCTGGAAGATCGTGACCGCGGCGCGCGCCGCCGGCTAGCGGCGCGTGGGTTTTGACGGCCCCCAAGGCCGCTGCTAGATTCTTCGCCCGTTTGACGCATCGGGCAGGCGCGAAACCCGTCGCGCCGCCTGCGGGAGCCGTACGTGGAGGACCGGGGTGTATCCCTTCCTGTTGACGCTTCACCTGCTCGTCTGCCTGTGCCTCGTGGCCGTGATCCTCGTTCAGTCGGGGAAGGGCGGCGGCCTGGCGGGCGGCGCGTTCGGGGGCGCCACGCAGACCGTGTTCGGCGGCCGCGGCGCGACCGACTTCGTCACCCGCGCCACCGTGGTGCTGGGCGTGCTGTTCTTCCTCACCTCGCTGTCGCTGGCGCTGATGACGACGCGCGGCACGTCGAGCGCGCGCAGCGTCGTCTCCGAGGCCGCGAAGCGCGCCACGACCGCGGCGCCGCCGCAGCTTCCGACCCAGGCCACGCCGCAGGGCGGCCTTCAGACCCCTGCGCCGTCGCAGCAGGCGCCTGCCGCGCCTGCGAAGGCCCCCGCGACGCCTCCGCCCACGAGCGGGAACAAGAAGTAGCGCGAACAGTTTCAGCCCGTGCCCGGGTGGTGGAATTGGTAGACACGTACGTTTGAGGGGCGTATGGGGAAACCCGTGCGAGTTCAAATCTCGCCCCGGGCACCAAAGAGAAGCCCGCACCGCAATCACATCGCGGTGCGGGCTTTCGATTTGGCCCCCTTGCTCGGGAGCGGCACGACATCCCCCACGGAGTTCGTCCCCCGCGAAAGGTCTTCGCGAGGGACGAGGGGGAAGCCTGAGCGCTCACCTCCGCGCCGGGGGTCCGCGGCGGGAGCGTGGACAGGCTACATACCCGCGGGAACCACCAAGACGGGCTGGAGCCCACTAGCTGCGGGAATCAGGATCACGTTCGAGTCCAGCGTCACCGCGCCGGTCCGAGCCATGAGACGGCCTTCCACCGAAGCGCCGGTGGTCACCGTGATCGACGCCATGGCCAGGATATTGCCCTTGAACA
>DATLUU010000685.1:0-3270 GCA_035577885.1 Verrucomicrobiia bacterium | reverse complement strand
GACCGCGTTCGACTCGACCGGCTTCGGGCAGGGCAAGGTGGAGCTGAACGGGCGGCGCTCGGCGGTGGAGGCGGAGGGCGTGTCGCCGCAGTCGTCGGCGAACGCGAAGCAGAAGGTGTGGGTGGTGCCGAACCCCTACCGGGGCGTGCACAACATCCAGGAGCGGCCGTCGTCGTGGGACCTGACGCCGAACGCCTCGGACCCCACGGGAACGCACATCGACTTCTACGGGCTGCCGGACGGGCAGTGGACGATCAAGATCTTCACGCTCGCGGGTGACCTGGTGAACACGCTGTCCGCGAACGACGCGGTGGACGCGTCGACGCGCAGCGCGACCGTGATCGACAGCCACGGGCAGTCGCATACGAACGTGACCAAACAGCAGGACACGCCAGGGGACGGCCAGGCGCGGTGGAACCTGATTTCGCGCAACGGGCAGGACGTGGTGAGCGGGATCTACCTGTTCACCGTGGAGTCCAAGCGGGGCACGGAGCGCGGCAAGTTCGTCATCATCCGTTGACCGTGGGGCATAAGGAGGAACGATCGTGAAGAGACGCATCGCGCTGGCGGGGCTCGCAGCGCTGCTGCTGCCCGGGCTTGCCCACGCCGACATCTTCGAGAAGGTGGGCACGTTCGGCGGCCAGTTCCTGAAGATCAGCGTCGGCGCCCGCGGTGCCGGCATGGGCGGCGCCTACGTGGCGATCGCGGACGACGCGACGGCCGTGTTCTGGAACGCGGCCGGCATCGCGCGCATCGACCCCGACAAGTCGCAGCTGTCGCTGAACCACGCGAACTGGCCGGCGGAGCTGTCGTTCGACCAGGTGGGCTACGTGTTCCACATGAAGAAGATCCCGGGCGCGTTCTCGGTGCACGCCCGCGCGCTCACGATGCAGCCCATGGAGGTGACCACGGCGTTCCAGCCGACCGGCACCGGCGAGACGTTCGACGCCGGCATGGTGGCGGCCGGGCTCACGTACGCGCGCTCGTTCACCGACAAGTTCAGCGCCGGCCTCACCGTGAACACGATCCACACCGGCCTCGCTGACCTGTCGCAGCAGACGTTCTCGGTCGACCTCGGCACGCTCTACGACGTGGGCGCGGCGGGCATGAAGATCGGCATGGCGATCCAGAACATCGGCTCGCAGGAGAAGTTCATCGAGCGCGAAGCCCGCATCCCGTCGATCTTCCGCGTCGGCACGTCGGCGACGCTGCTGTCGAACGGCAGCCAGAAGCTCGTGGGCTCGTTCGAGTTCTCGCACCCGCCGGACAACTCCGAGCGCGTGAACGTCGGCGGCGAGTACTCGTTCAAGAAGTACCTGTTCCTGCGCGGCGGCTACGCGTTCAACTACGACGCCGAGGGGCTGGGCGCGGGCGTGGGCTTCCACTTCCCGGTCTCGGTCGCGGGCATGGCCGACTTCGACTACTCGTACACGGACATGCTGGACCTGGGCGCGGCGCATCGCTTCTCGCTGCGGTTCGAGTTCTAGCTCCACGGGCAATGATACGCTCATCGCCGTCATGAACCCCCGCGGCATCGTTCCTTGCGGCAGTAAAACGGCGCGCTCCCCTCGGGGGGCGCGCCGTGGCGCATGGTGGGGTGCCTGGGTGCTGGTGCTCGGCGTGCTCGCCGCGGCCCCGGGCCGCGCCGTGGAGAGGCAGATCGGCCCGCCGCCCTGGCGCTCGGGCGGCCGCCTCGGCTTCACGTGTGATGCGGCCGCATTCCCGGATTCCACGGGCTACCATCTCGAGGTCTACCTGCGGCTGCCGCCGGCGACGCTGCTCCAGCTCGCGCGCGACGCCGAGGGCGACGCCCAGGTGCGTGCGACGCTGCGCGTGAGCAGCCGGCGCTCGGCGCGCGAGCTCGAGTCCACGCAGGACTTCAAGGTCAGTCTCGCGGACACCGCGCTCGGCCAGGGCCGCGTGCTGCTGATGCGTTTCCCGGTCGCCCCCGGGGTTGCCAAGCTCGCCGCCCGTCTCGAGGACCTGAACCCGCACAAACGCGGGCTCGGGAGCATGACGCTGAAGTCCGAGATCCAGGGCGAGCTGGAGGTGCCGAAGCCTCAGGCCTCGCGCGACCTGTCCGACATCGAGTTCGCGTGGCCGTCCGAGGCGCACAACGCCGGGCTCGCGTTCGTGCGCGGCGGCCGCGTGCACATCCCGAACGCGGACCGGCTCTACGGGCTCTACGCGACGACGATGGAGGTGGCGTTCACGGCGCGCGCGCGCCCCGGCGACCAGCGCCCGTGGCGCTGGGTGGCGCGCGTGCTGGATTCCAAGGGCCAGGCGGTGGCGCAGCAGGAGAGCACGTCGGCGGCGGGCGTGCTGGCGGAGGGCGCGGCGCGCTTCGACCTCACCAGCGAGCCGGCGGGGCTCTACCTCGCGGACGTGAAGGCGTGGCAGGAAGGCGACGCCGGCGCGCTCGAGCGCCGCGCCAAGTTCAGCATCGGCTGGCGAGCGGACACCTGGAACCGGAGCGGCGCCGACATCGCCGACGAAGTGCACTTCCTGCTCGAGGCGCGCGACGAGGACGAGTTCCTCGGGCTCCAGCCCGGGCAGCAGGAGAAGCTGCTCGGGGACTTCTGGCGGCGGCGCGACCCCACGCCGGAGACGGCCTTCAACGAGGCGGAGCAGAAGTTCCACGAGCGCGTGTCCGTGGCGAACGCCCAGTTCTCGCGATTCGGCATCGGCAAGGGCATGTTCTCGGACCAGGGACGCGTGTTCATCCGCTACGGCACGCCGGACGAGATCCTCCACCAGGTCATGCCGGCGGGCGACGAGACGCTGACCAAGGAGCTGCTCGAGATCATCGCCAACGAGGACCGGGTGATGGGCGAGGTCAACCAGAAGGGCCCGGGCGGGGACCAGCGGCCGTACGAGGTGTGGGTGTACGAAGGCGACATCCCGCTGCCGTTCGACGCCGATCCCGACGCCCAGGTGGTGCGCGTGAACAAGCGCCACCTGCTGTTCCTGTTCGTGGACGAACAGGGCCTGGGGACGTACACGCTGAGGTACTCGACGGAGTAGGGGAACGTTTCGATGTGTCGTGAGAACGGGAAGCACGCGCTCCGGGGGCGCGAAAGGCCTGTGATCGGACCGGACCGGGGGGACGGAGCGATGTGTGGGCTTGCGTGCACTGTGGGGCGGGGCGGTGCTGTGCCTGGGGTGGGCGATGTCGGTCGCTGCGCCGTGTGTGGCGGCGGGGGTCGCCGGGCGCGACGGCTTTGAGTACGACGCCTTCCGCTCGTACGAACAGGAGGTGCAGGCCCGCGC
>DATLUU010000684.1:0-26031 GCA_035577885.1 Verrucomicrobiia bacterium | reverse complement strand
CGGTCACGGTGATCGTCCGTGGCGTATTCCAGTTGGCGGGCGTGAACGTCAGGCTCGAGGCGGAGACGGTGCCTTCCGTGACGTCGGTCGAAGCCACCGGGATGACCACGTTCGCGGTCGGCTGGCTCTGGAGCACCACGTTGAAGGTGGCGGTCCCTCCCGCCTCGGTGGTGAACAGGCCCGACGTGGGCGTGACCGCGATCCCCGCGGCGTCGTTGTCGGTGTTGCTGGCGCCGGCGTCCGCAGGGTTCATTCCCGTGTACCTCACGTCCACGCTCACCGCGAGCCCGAGCACGATCGAGTACGCGACGTTGCCGTCCTGGACGGCGTCGTCGACGCCGGTGACGGTGACCGTCTGGGGAACGTTCCAATTGGCGGCCGTGAACGTGAGGTTCGACGTGGAGACGGTGCCCTCGCTGACGTCGCTCGAGGACACCGGGATGGAGACGTTCGCGAGGGGCTGGCTGTTGAGAACCACCGTGAACGTCGCCTGGCCCCCGGCCTCGGTCGTCACCAGGCCGGAGGTGGGCGTGACCTGGATGCCCGCGACGTCGTTGTCGGTGTTGGTCACCGCCACGTCGGCCGGGTCGATCGCGGCATAGAGGGCATCGGAGCTGGTCGCCTTGCCGAGCGTGACGCTGTAGGCGATGTCGCCATCGGCGACGAAGTCGTCGGCGCCGGTGACGGTGATGCTCTGGGGCACGTTCCAGTTCGCCGAGGTGAAGGTGACGCTCGACGCGGAGACCGAGCCCTCGGTGGCGTCGCTCGAGGCCACCGGGATGGTCACGTTCGCGGTCGGCTGGCTCCTCAGCACGATGGTGAAGCTCGCGGTGCCGCCCGACTCGGTGGTGACCAGGCCGGAGGTGGGCGTGACCTGGACGCCCGCGACATCGTCATCCGTGTTGGTCACGGACACATCGGTCGCGTCCACGCCGTCATAGTTCGGGTCGCTGCTCGTGGCTGCGCCCAGCGTGATCGTGTAGCCCTGGTCGCCATCGTCCACGGCGTCGTCGACGCCGTGCACCGTGACCGTCTGCGGCACGTTCCAGTCGGCGGCCGTGAACTTGAGGCTGGAGGCGGAGGGCGTGCCCTCCCCCGCATCGCTCGAGCCGACCGGGAGGGTCACGTCCGCGGTGGGCTGGCTGTTCAGGACGACATCGAATGTCGCGGTGCCTCCGGCTTCGCTCGTCACCAGGCCCGAGGTGGGCGTGACCTGGATGCCCACGGCGTCGTTGTCGGTGTTGGTCACCGCGACGTCTGCAGGGTCGTACCCGGAGTAGTCGACATCGTCGCTCGTGGCCGCGCCGAGGAGGACGTTGTAGGGCTTGTCGCCATCCTGGACGGCGTCGTCGACCCCGGTCACCGTGACCGTCTGGGGGACGTCCCAATCCGCGGCGGTGAACGTCAGGCTGGAGACGTTGACCGTGCCCTCCGACGGGTCGCTCGTCGCGACCGGGATGATGACGTCCGCGGCGGGCGGGCTCGCGAGCACGACCGTGAACGTCGCGGTGCCGCCGGATTCGGACGTGGAGAGCCCGGAGAGCGGCGCGACGTCGACGCCGATGGCCGCGGCCGGCGCAGCGCCTGCCACGAGGAGGGCGGCGATGGCGACGGCGATGCCGGGGCTGCGACGCCGGCGCGGGCGCAAGCGGGCCACCTGGCCCGCTCGGATCCAAATCGACGACTTGCGAGAGAGGGCGCGGGAAAACAACGACGACACGCAAGGCCTCCCGTGGGGTGGAGACGGTCGTTGAACGAGTACCGCGATGGAGAGCGGGAGCGCGCCCGGCGGTGGGTGGGGGCGGCGAGCCCGAGCGGCGGCGGGGATGGAGCGCAGTGCTCCGCCAAACATCGTGGCATCCGGCTGAACAACGCCTCAAGGGAATCCGCTCGCGGCAACGAGAATCGCGTGCAGCTGAACGCAGTTCACTCGCATACTGCCCGGTGACCATCCACGGACGCGGCGGCCCGTGCGCCCTGCAACGCCGCGACCGTGTCGCGCGCCCGCGATGGCTGTGATTGAATCGCGCGATGGACGACGTCTCCCCCGCCCCGGATCCGCTCGAGAGCTTCCTCGCCGCCGTGCGCGGCCAGCATGCGGAGGAGGCGCGGGCGCTGTTCGCCCGGCATCCGGAGAGCGCCGGCCGCGAGCTGTGCGTGGATTGCGTGCTCGGCGACGAGGCGGGCGTGGAGGCACGGCTCGCGGCGGACCCTGCGAGCGCCAGCCGTCCACGCGGGCCCGGCGACTGGCCGCCGCTCCTCTACGTCAGCGCGAGCCCGTTCCACGATGGTTCGCCGGAGCGCTCGGCGGCGCTCGCCCGCGTCGCCCGCCGGCTCATCGAGGCCGGCGCGCCCGCGAACACGCACGTGCTCTGGCTGCCCGACGACCCCGCATCGAAGCTGCCGGCGCTCTACTTCGCCTCCGCGTGCGGCAACGCCCCGGTGACGCGCGTCCTGCTCGAGCACGGTGCGGATCCCAACGACGGCGAGTCGATCTACCACTCGGCGCAGTTCGACCGCGAGGAGTGCCTGGCCCTGCTGCTCGCGCACGGCGGGAACCTGAGCGACCGGCACATGCAGTGGGGGAACACGCCGCTCTACTTCAATCTCGGGCACCGGGAGGGCGGCCCCGGCACGGAACGCGCCGACCGCGGCACGCGCTGGCTGCTCGAGCATGGCGCCGACCCCGAGGTGACGAGCGGGCCCGAGGAGGAGACCGCGCTCCACTGCGCGGCGCGCGTCGGCCGCGGACCCGAAATGATCGCGCTGCTCATTGCGCACGGCGCGCAGACCTCTCGCCGCACGAAGTCCGGTGCCACGCCGTATGCGCTCGCGCTTCGGTTCGGCAACCTCGCCACGGCCGAGGCGCTTGCGGCGCAGGGCGCGGACACGAGCGACGTGCGCGCCGCGGATCGGCTGATCGCCGCCTGCGCCGCGGGCGACGAGCACGCCGCGCGTGCGCTGCTCGCGGACTCGCCCGACCTGGTCGCAGCACTCGCCGACGAGGCAGGCGACGCGGTCGGGCTCTTCGCCGAGCGCGCCGAGCCGGCACCGCTGGCGCTGGCACTCGCGCTGGGGTTCCCGCCCGAGGGCTCCGCGCGCGCCGGCGAGACGCCGCTGCATCGCGCCGCTTGGCACGGGCGGCCGCAGTGCGTCGCCCTGCTCCTCGCCCGCCACGTGCGCGTGAACGTGCGCGATCACATGTACGGCTGCTCGGCGCTGGCCTGGGCCTGCCACGGCTCGGCGAACTGCCGCACCGCCGACGAGGATTACCTCCGCTGCGTGGACCTGCTGATCGACGCCGGCGCGGACCGCGACACGGCCATCAATCGCTGGGGACTACCCGCGCAGGCGATGGGCCGGCCCGCGATCGCGCGCCGGCTCGCCGAGCGCGGACTCGCGTGACCGGGCTGGATCAGGCCGGGAATGCCGCGGGCCCGGACGTCGGCTCGGGCGTGTCGAACAGCTGTTCCACGAACAGCCGGCGGTAGCCGCCGGCCCTTGCCAGCAACTCCTCGTGGCGGCCCTCCTCGACGATGCGGCCGTGCTCGAGGACGACGATGCGATCGGCGCGGCGCACCGTGGACATGCGGTGGGCGATGACGAACGTCGTGCGCCCGTGCGTGAGCCGCGCCATCGCCTCCTGGATCAGCGCCTCGGACTCGGAATCCACGGCCGACGTGGCCTCGTCGAGCACCAGGATGCGCGGGTCCGAGAGCACCGCCCGTGCCAGCGCGATGCGCTGCAACTGGCCGCCCGAGAGGCGCTGCCCGCGCTCGCCGACGTCGGTGGCGAAGCCGTCCGGGCACTCGCAGAGGATGAACTGCTCGGCGTTGGCGACCCGTGCCGCCTCCATGACTTTGGCGTCGCTCGCCTCGGGGAGGCCGTAGCGGATGTTGTCGAGGATCGTGCCGGAGAACAGGATCGTCTCCTGCGTCACCACGCCGATCTGGCGCCGCAGCGAGCGCAGGTCGACCTGCTGTGCGTCCTGGCCGTCGATGGTGATGCGGCCGCAGTCGGGCGTGAGGAAGCCCAGAAGCAGGTTGACGAGCGTCGTCTTCCCCGCGCCGTTCGCGCCCACGAGCGCCACCGTCTCCCCGGGACGGGCGCGCAGCGTGACGTCGCATACCACCGGCTTTTCCGGCACGTAGGCGAACGACACGTGCTCGAACGCCACCTCGCCGCGCGTGATCCGGAGCGGCGGACCGCCGCGCCGCTCCTGGAACGGCTGGGTGTCGTCGAAGAAGTCCAGGATGCGGTCCAGCGACACGCGGGACGCCTGGTAGTTCTCGTTCGTCCTCGCCAGGCGCCGGAGCGGCGGGAACAGCATCGAGCTCAGGGCGTAGAACGCCATCAGGCTGCCCTTCGTCATCTCGCCGGCGAGCACCTCGCGCCCGCCGATCCACAGCACCATGGCGGCGCCGAGCGCCACGGTGGTGTTCGCCACCGCGCTCAGGAGCCCGCCCCAGCGCGCCTTCTCGATCAGCCGGTCGCGCAGGCGGCCGGTCTGCTCGGTGACCTTGCCGCTCTCCATGTCTTCCTGAGCGAACGCCTTCACGATCGCCGCGCCGGCGATCTTCTCCTGAAGGTGGCCGGAGAGCTCGGAGCGCTCGCGCCGCGCGGCGCGGCCGCTCCGGCGCAGCCGCGGGTTCAGGCCGATGAACGCCGCCACGTAGACGGGCATGGCCACGAGCACGATGAGGGTCAGGCGCCAGTCGAGGATGAGGATCGAGACCAGCACCGCGAGCACGGTGACCGAGTCCATGAGCGCCCGCATGTAGCCGTCGGTGATCATGTCCAGCACCGCGTTGATGTCGCCCATGAGCCGCAGCATGAGCTTCCCGGTGCGTGCCTCGCGGAACCAGCGCATCGACAGCGACTGCAGGTGGTTGTAGAGGTCGAGGCGCATCTCGAACACCATGCGCTGCCCGATCGTCTCGCTGACCGTGCGCTGGTAGTAGACGAGCAGCCCTTTCGTCACCGCGAGCCCCGCGAGCACTTCGAAGAGGATGACCAGGAACCGGTCCGGCTCCAGCGGGTGCCCGAACAGCGTGGGGTGCGCGCCGTGCCGGAGCACGGCATCGATCAGGCGCCTGAGCACGAACGGCACCGGCACGTCGATGACCGCGAGCAGCGTGGAGATGACGAGCGTGAGCACGAGCAGCACGAGGTGGCGGCGCGCATAGGGCGCGAGGCGCGAGAGCTCCTCCTGGTGGCTGCGCTCGCGCGACTCCTGCGTACGGGCCACGGTCGAGGCAGCCGCCGCGGCCGGCAACGCCTCAGCGGGCGTGCCGGTCGCGGGATCGGCTGCGGTGAGGGACGCCGGGCTCACGCCGCGGCGCGACCGGTCACCATGGGCCGCGGGACTTCCAGTCCATCGACGTGCTGCGCGGTGGCGCCGTTCGCGTGCGCGCCCTGGGGCAGTCGCTCCCGGAGCTCGCGCATCGCCGGCACCAGCGCTCCGTTCAGGATCATCTCGCCCGAGAAGCACCGGGTCCCGGTCGTGGCCTCCACCTCGGCGATGGAGAGCGGCGAGTTCGCCACCGGGCCCGCGGTTCCCAGCACCTCGAACCCGCCGAGCGCGCGCAGCCGCCGCACGCCGGCCTCGCACGACAGCGGGTCGGGACCCGAGTAGAGCACCCCATCAATGGTGGAGCGGAACTCGTCGTCGGTGAGCAGCATGCACGTCTCGCGCTGCAGCAGGCCGTCCGCGATCTCGATGATGACGAAGTCGGGGTCGTGCATCTGCAGCGCGGCGCGGATGCGCCCGGCGATCGAGAGCAGCTGGGGCTTGTCCAGGTTCGCGGTGGACGGCCAGCCGGCCCAGGTGAAGTCGAGCACCGCCGTGGCCCCGGCGTCGTGGAAGAAGTTCGGGTCCTTGCGGCACGCGGTGCCGGTGATCTTCGCCGCGCACACGCGGAAGCCTGCCGCGCGCAGGCTGACGATGAGCTGCATCGACGTCGTGGTCTTGCCCGCGTCCATCGACGCTCCCAGCGAAAGCACCGTGGGCGCGCCCCGCCCGACGAGGGGCTCGTCGGGCAGGCCCTGGAAATGCTGCGAGCGCAGCGGCCGTCCCTCCTCGTCGCCGAGCCGCCCCAGGTACTCGATCGTGGTGGGCGGAAGCATGCGCGCGTGCGTGCTCACCACCTCGCCGAACACGCCACCGAAGGCGACGATGTGTCCGAACATGCCGCTGATGCGGCCGATGGCGCAGAACTGCCCGGTGGCGTAACGGTCGCCCAGCACGCCCACGAGGATGTCGCCGGGGAACAACGACACCCGGCGGCCCTCGGGAGATTCAATGTCCTTGTGGCGCGAGAGCGACTGCACGCGCGCGAGCATCAACGCGCCGGGATCGTGACCTTCCACGATGGGCAGCAGCGTACGCGCGCGGGAACGGTCCACGAGATGCGTCGCATACGGCCACTTGATCTGCGAGTTGCCCTGGATTTGCATGTCGCACACTCCTGCGTCGGCCGGACGGGAATCGAGAGCGTGGTGCATTCGGAATGCGGCATGCCGGGTGGGACCGGCCGACGTCGGGAGCAATGCGATGGTGATGGGAATGAGAGCGCGAGTTGACCAGTGCTCGTGAAGCACTGCGTATTTGCGGTGAATGCGGTACTCGCCGTCGGGGAGAACCGCATTCACCATTCACTCCGCGGAAACCCTCAGGGCATCGCCACCGCGGGTGCGCTGTCGAGGTGACGCTTCACCCAGTCGATCCACAACCGCGTGCGCTCGCGGCTGTTCACGGGGTCGGAGGAGTTGTGTGTTCTGCCAGGGAAGGCGATGAACTCCGTCTCCACGCCGTTGTCCTTCATCGCGTGGTAGAGCGACATCGCCTGCGCCGGGGGCACGCGGAAGTCCTCGATATTCGCCATCACCAGCGTCGGCGCCTTGATCTTGGTCGCGTACGTGATCGGCGATTGCTCGCGCGCGATGCGCTGGCGGTCGCCCGTCCACGGCGAGCCGCCGAGCACGTAGCGCGTGGAGACGCTGCCGTCGGAGAGGTTGTACTGGTCCTCCCAGCTCGTCACCGGCGCCCCGGCCATCGCCGCCGTCCATTCGTCCGGGTAATTCCCGATGAGCCATGACGTCATATACCCGCCGTAGGACCAGCCAGTGACCGCGGTGCGCCTGGGATCCACGTAGGGCCGCTTGCGCAGCTCGGTGATCCCGGCCATCACGTCGCGGCCCGGGCCCGGGCCCCAGTCGCCCTGGATCGCGGCGAGGTACGCGTTCCCGAGGTTGTCGCTGCCGCGATAGTTGGGCATGAATACCACCCAGCCCTCGGCGGCCATGAGTTGCGGCAACGTGGAGAAGCTGGTCTTCGAGGCCGACGTCGGCCCGCCGTGGATGTTGAGCACGAGCGGATAGCGCTTCGCGGGGTCGAAGTCCGGCGGGTAGGCGACGACGCCGTCCGCCTCCATGCCGTCGTGCGTCTTCCACGTCACGCGCTCCATGCGGCCGAACTTCACGTCCTTGGACCAGGTGTTGAACTCGGTGAGCCGGCGCGGCTTGCCGCTCGGGGAATCCAGCGTGTAGAGCTCGCCCGGGCGGTCGGCGGTCGAGGCCACGAACGCGAGGCGCCCGGTCTTGCCCGCGTCCACGTCGTAGCCGAAGGCGCCGTTCACGACCAGGTTCCCGAGATCGAGGCGCTTCGCCGCGCCGTCCACCGGCTGGATCCACACGCCGACGCTGGTCTTGTCGTTCGCGGCCACGAGCAGCGAGCGGCCGTCACCCATCCACTGGCCGTTGAACACCATGCGATCGAGCGCGCGCGTGACGGTCTTGCCGGCGCCGCCCGCGGCGGGCGCGACGTAGATCTCCTGCACCCAATTGATGTCGCCGCGACCGTCGCGCGGGTACCAGAACGCGATCGACTTGCCGTCCGGCGACCACGTCGGGTTGTTCTGGAAGCGCGTGGCGCCCGTGAGCGAGCGGATGAGGCCGCTGGCCACATCCACGACGCACACGCTCACCGAATCGAGCCGGCCGCTCATCGGCACCGGCACGCGCGCGAACGCGATCTGCTTGCCGTCCGGCGACCACGACAGGTGCGACGGCGCGCTCCCGGGCGGGAGCGAGAACTCGAGCGACCAGCGCCCGCTCGTCAACCGCTTCGCCGCGCCATCCAGCGGCTGGATCCAGATGTGCTGCGGCGTGATCTCCTTGCGCAGGAACAGGTCCTGGTCGCCGACCTGGAACGCGCCCACGAACTTCGCCTCGCCCTGCTTCTTCGCCAGCGTGTCCGCGGTGGCGAAGGCGATGGCGGAGCCATCCGGCTTGAAGCTGAAGTGCTCGACGCCGTTCGGGGCGTTCGTCAGCTTGCGCGCCTCGCCGCCGCGGAGCGACAGCAGCCACACCTGGGGATGGTCGTCCGCGTCCGGCGCCACGAACGCGAGCGTCTTGCCGTCGGGCGACCACTGCGGCTGGCCCACGTGCCGGCGGTCGAACGTGAGCGGGTGCGGATCGGCGGCGGCCGCATCCGTGAGCCAGAGCTCGGTGGCGTTCTCGTCCTTGTCGAAGTCCGGCTTGGTGACCAGGAACGCGATCGAGCGGCCGTCGGGCGACACCCGCGCGCTCGATACCCCCACCATCTTGCGAGCCATCTCGAGCGTGTATCGAGCCTCGGCGTGAAGCGTGGAGGCGAATAGGCCGAGCAACACCGTGCTCGCGAGCGCGAGCGGCAGCCGGGAGCGCATGGATTCCTCCGGGGAGCGGACCGGATGTGCGTGGACGTTGGCAGCGGTGGACGCGCGCGACGCTAGCACAGCGCACCGCGGCTCCCGCGGTACATTCGCACCCGTGGCCAAGCCGGCGTTCGTGGGCGCTGGACACGGGCGCGCCGATGACGTTAGTTCCAAGGCTCGCCCGCGTACGCCCACACCTTTTCCCAGGCCCCCGTCATGTCCAGCCACGACACCCAGAGCCCGACCGCCGCCGCCGAGCGCGAGGACTTCATCCGCGAGATCGTCAAGGCGGACCTCGCCGCAGGCCGCGTGCGACACGTGGTGACACGCTTCCCTCCCGAGCCCAACGGCTACCTGCACGTCGGCCACGCCAAGGCGATCTGCCTGAACTTCGGCATCGCGCGCCAGTTCGACGGGCGCTGCCACCTGCGCATGGACGACACGAACCCGGCCAAGGAGGACGTCGAGTACGAGGATTCGATCGTCGCCGACGTGCGCTGGCTGGTGTCGGGCTGGGCCGACCACTGCCTGTCGTTCAAGCGCCGCGGCGCCACCGCGGTGGCCTCGGGTGCCGACTTCCAGGTGCCCTCGGCAGCGGCTGGGGACGCCGACCGCGAGCCGTTCCGTGCCTCGGACTACTTCGACGCGCTGCACGCGCTCGCCGTGCGCCTGATCGAGCGCGGCAAGGCCTACGTCTGCGACCACACCGCCGAGGAAGTGGACCGCATGCGCGGCGCGCCCGCCGAGCGTGGCGAGGACAGCCACTGGCGGGGCCGCAGCGTCGCCGAGAGCCTGGACCTGTTCGCGCGGATGAAGGCCGGGGAGTTCGCGGATGGCGCGCGCACGCTGCGCGCACGCATCGACATGGCGTCCCCGAACGTCTGGCTGCGCGATCCGGTGCTCTACCGGATCCGCCACGCGTCGCACCACAACACCGGCGAGCGCTGGTGCATCTACCCGCTCTACGACTTCGCGCACGGCCTCTCGGACTACATCGAGGGCGTCACCCACAGCCTGTGCACGCTGGAGTTCGTGTCGCACCGCCCGCTCTACGACTGGCTGCTCGAGGCGCTCGACCTGCCGCGCCCGCTCCCGCACCAGTACGAGTTCGCGCGCCTGAATCTCACGCACACGGTGATGAGCAAGCGGAAGCTCCTGCGCCTGGTGCAGGAGGGCCGCGTCTCGGGTTGGGACGACCCGCGCATGCCCACGATCAGCGGCATGCGCCGGCGCGGCTACCCCGCGGCGGCGCTGCGCGATTTCGCGGAGCGGATCGGCGTCGCCCGCCGTGAGAACCGGGTCGAGCTGGCGCTGCTCGAGGCGTGCGTGCGCGAGGACCTGAACCGCCACGCGCAGCGGCGCATGGCGGTGCTGGCACCGCTCAAGGTGGTGATCGAGAACTACCCCGAGGGCGACGAAGAGGAGTTCGAGCTCGACAACAATCCCGAGGACCCGGGCGCGGGGACGCGCCGGGTGCCGTTCTCGCGCGAGCTGTGGATCGACCGCGACGACTTCCGCGAGGTGCCGCCGCCCAAGTACTTCCGCCTGAGCCCGGGAACCGAGGTGCGGCTGCGCGGCGCCTATTGGCTGCGCTGCACGGGCGTGACCAAGGACCCCGGCACCGGTGAGGTGCGGGAGGTCCGCGCCACGATCGATCCCGCGACGCGCAACGGCAACGCGCCCGACGGCCGCAAGGTGAAGGCCACGATCCACTGGGTCTCGGCGCGCCATGCGGTGGAGGGCGAGGTGCGGCTCGTGGACACGCTGTTCTCGAGCGAGGATCCCGAGCGCGACACCGAGGGCGGCGACTGGACGAGCGCACTGAACCCGGACTCGCTCGAGGTGCTCGAAGGCTGCAAGCTCGAGCGCTCGCTGGCCGGCGCCAGGCCGGGCGAGGCGATCCAGTTCGAGCGCGTGGGCTACTTCGTCGTCGACGAGCGCGACTCGCGTCCGGGCACCCCGGTGTTCGTGCGCACGGTGACGCTCAAGGACGCCTGGGCCCGCGCCGAGAAGCGCATGGCGCCCAGCCGCTGACGTCGCCTCCACGGGGCTTCAAGAACATTTGACCGGCGCCGCCTTGTTCGCCCGCCGGGGCTGCTGGAAAATCATCCCGTGCGCCCCTGCCTCCAGCCCCTATGGCTCGCCTCGACCCTGCTGCTCGCGTTGGCCGCCGTGCGCCCCGCGCGCGCCGCGGCGGCACGACCCGACACGCTGGTGGTGCTCTCCACCACCGACTTGAAGGGCAAGACGAGCCCCTGCGGCTGCCACATCCCCAAGGGCGGCTTCGCGCGCATCGCCGCGTTCCTGGACAGCGCCCGGGCCGTGCGCCGCGCCACGCTCTACGTGGATGCCGGCGGCTACTTCGCCGAGCAGGACGGGTACCCCGACCTCGAGGAGTTCATGGCGCGGTCGCTGGTGCAGCTCGGCGTGGGCGCGATCGGTGTCGGACCGCGCGACCTGAGGCACGGCATCGCCTTCCTGCGCGATCTCGTCCGCCGCACCGGCGCGCCGGTGACGTGCGCGAACCTCGCCGACAAGCGCACGCGGCTCCCCATCTTCCCCAGCGGCCGCGTGCTCGACGTCGGCGGCGTCAAGGTGGGCGTGTTCGCGCTCTACGGCGACCGGTTCGACCTCGGCCCGGGCGCGGACTCGCTCGTCGTGCTCGACCCCGAGAACGCGGCGCAATCGCAGGTGACGGCGCTGCGCAACAAGGGCGCCCAGGTCGTGGTGCTGCTCGCGCAGCTGGGACGCGTCGGCGGCGAGGACGTGGTGAGCACGGTTCCCGGCATCGATGCCGTGGTGCTTGGACACGATGTGCCCGTGTACGAGCAGGGGCGCCGGATCGGCGACACGGTGGCGAGCTACGCCGGCGAGCAGGGCCAGCACCTGGGGCTCATCCACATCGCGCTCGCGCCCGACGGCAGGGTGGCGAACGCCACCTGCAGCGTCGCCGCGCTCGGCCCCGAGGTGCGTGAGCAGCCGGCGATGTTCAAGGCGGTGAAGACGTTCGAGGACGCCTACAACGAGCGCATGAGGCTGGAGGAGCGGAGCGCGAGCCGGGAGGTGGACGACGATCCGGTGGATCACTTCGTGGGCGAGCAGGTGTGCGCGCGCTGCCACGCCCCGGAGAGCGGGCAGTGGCGGACGACCGCGCACTCGCTGGCCTGGGAGACGCTGCAGCGGGTGAAGAAGGACGCCACCCCGGAGTGCATCCCCTGCCACGTCGTCGGCTTCCGCCAGGCCGGGGGTTTCCAGACCGACCTGCGCACGCCTCATCTCGTGAACGTGCAGTGCGAGAACTGCCACGGCATGGGCACCGAGCACGCGAGCGACTGGCTCTCGCAGCACAAGGTCGACGAGGGCACCTGCCGCACCTGCCACAACCAGGAGCGCGACCCCGAGTTCGACTTCGCCGCCAAGTTCCCGTTGATCGTCCACGGCAACACGAGCGGCGAATCGATCCGCATCGTGAAGGCGCGGCGCGGAACCCCCGCCGGCGGCAGCGCCTATCCCAGCGACGGGCGCTGAAGCAGCGGCGGATCGGCGGCGGTAATCGATGCAGGGCGCGCAGGGACGGCAGCGCGCCCCGCGCGCCTTCAGCGGAGCTTGAACCGGTAGTCCTGCGTCACCCACACCTTCACCGGCCGGTTGTTCACGAGCGCGGGCGTGAACACGCTCGCGAGCGCCGCGGTGATCGCCGCCTGGTCCAGCATCGGCACCGAACCCTTGGGCTGCACGATCGCCTTGAGCACCCGCCCGTCGAGCCCGATCAGCAGCTGGAGCTTGACCGTGCCCTCGACGCCCGCCTCGCGCGCGATGTCGGGATAGATGGGCGTGACGCGGCGCACGAGCTGAGGCAACTCATCCGTGTACACGTACACGTTCGGTGGTGGATCGGGATCCAGGGTCACCGGACCGTTCCCCGGGCCACGTGCCGCATCGGATCCGTCGTCGGTCCCCGGCGTCACCGGCCCGCTCGCGGGCGGTTCAAGGATCACGGGCTGCTCGGGCACCTCTTCGGGGCCGGGCTTGAAGTTGCCGATGGGCTCGTAGTGCACCGCCACGGGTCGCGTGTCGCTCGGCGGCGGCCGCAGCACCTGGAAGCGATCCGGGTTGAAGACGTCGGGCGGGACCTCGATGACCCGCTCCTGGACGACGTGCCGGTTCGCGACGACGATGCCGATGCAGCACACGATCGCCGCGACCAGCCCGGTGGCGGTGAACGTCGAGCGCGCCATCCGCGGCGACGCGCCTTCGAGGAGCTCGGGGGCCCCGTAGGGCATGAAATCGGAAAGTGCCATGGCCGGATGGATCCCTCCCCGGTCGCGTGCACTGAACCGCCCGAAACACCGCGGGCGCGCCCCTCGAGGGAAGCGCGCCCGGTCATCTGCAGGGATTCTCGGCCCGCGGGACCCTGCCGCGCAACCACTATCTTCATCTCTGCCCTCGAGGCTGCTGCGAAAGCACTTGCAGGGCCTGCGTCAGCGAGGCATCCCCGGGGACGTTCTTCAAGCCCCGCTCCACCACCGCGCGCGCCCCGCTCAAGTCGCGCGCCGCGAAGCGCATCCGTGCCTCGTAGTCGTAGGCGCGGCCGTCGTGCGGCGCCAGAGCCTGCGCCTCGCGGAAGCGCGCGAACGCCGTGGAGTCCCGGCGCGCCGCCTGGGACGCCATACCGGCCAGCAGCAGCGCTTCCAGGCGGGTGCCGTCGCTGCTCGGGTTCTCGAGCACATGTGCCGCCGCCTGGCCCGACCCCTTCGTATCGCCGAGCTGGCGGCGCACCTGGGCCAGCAGCACCCAATCCTCGGGGCCGCCGCCGCCCTGCGCGATCACCTCTTCCAGGGTCACGCGCGCGCCGGCGGCGTCGCCGCGATCGGCGCTGCCGTGCGCCTGCGCGAGCCGCACCGCGAAGCGCTCGCGCTCCAGCGCCTCGCGCCGCTCGCTGGCGAGTGCAGCGGCCACGTCTCCCGCCCCCGCCGAGCGCAACTGCTCGTAGATCGCCAGCGCCTCGCTGTCGCTCGCCCCCTCGAGCATCGAGGCGGCGCGGGCATGCAGCACCATCGCGCGCGGCCAGCTCGCGAACGGTCCGCCCGGCGGCGGCACCACCGCGCGCGGGAACTCGCGCAGCACCTCGGGGTGATGGCTCGCGAGCCCGCGGCCCACCTCCACCATGTCGCGCGGCGCGCGGTACTCGACGAACGGGCGGTCGTCCGTGTTGCGCTCGGCGTGCGCCACGTCCTGCATCCACGCCGCGGCTGGGCCGACGTAGAACGCCGCGATGTCTTCGGGCGAGCGCAGGCGCGCCCGCCGCAGCTCGCGCTCCGTGCCCGGGCCCTGCAGCCGGTCCCACGACAGCGTGCCGCCGGGCGGCGCCGCGATCAGCAGCACGTCGTAGGAGCTCCACAGGCAGAACACCTGCGCCTGCGGGAACACGCGCAGGAACGCGCCCAGCATGGAGTGGAACGTCACCGGCGACAGCTCGTAGAGCTGGAGCCACTGGCAGAACACGCCGTCGGGCTCGAGCCGGCGGCGGACGAGGCGGTAGAAGTCCTCGGTGAAGAGATTGTTGACCCCCGCGATCCAGGGATTGGACGGCTCGGAGACGATGAGCCCGTAGCGCCCTTCACCATGCGCGAGCCGCGCCCGCGCGTCCTCGAGATAGAGCCGCACACGGCGGTCGTCGAGCGGATCCTCGCCCGGGGCATGGAAGAGCCGCGAACCCTCGATCACCGCGGGCTCCAGCTCGACGATGTCCATCGGCCCGGTGCCGGCGGCGAGCGCCGCGGCAGCGGTGAACCCGGAGCCGTGCCCGACGATGAGCGTGCGCGCGCCGGGGCGGGCGATCGCGGCGGGCACGAGCCCGAGCAGCGTCTGCGTCAGCATGTCGCTCGTACTCGCATCGATCTTGCCGCCCACGCGCAGCCAGCGGCGCGTGCCCTCCTGGTCGGTGGCCACGAGCACCGAGGCGTTGATGCCCTCGCGGTAGAAGAGCGCACGCTGCGCCGCCGCCACGCGCCGCGCCGGGTCGCCGATGCCGCCGCCTCCCAGCCACGACTGGAACACGTTCGCGGCGTGGAACGGCCGATAGGTGCCGAGCGACATGAGCACGGGATCCCACGGCGGCGCGGTGAGCGAGGCCACGAGCACGATCGACGCCAGCGTGCCGGCGGCCCACAGCGGCCGCGTCATCCCCTGCGGCCGGCCGCGGAGGAAGAACGCGGACAGGCCGAGCAGCATGGCGATGCCGCCGGCCGCGAGCACGACGCCGCGCACGCCCCAGCTCGGGAGCAGCACGAACCCGGTCAAGAGCGAGCCCGCGATCGTGCCCAGTGTGTTGAGCGCATAGGCGCGGCCGGTGGCGCTGCCGCCGGGCTCGGCGCCGGCCTGGAGGAGCCGCGTCGCGAGCGGGAAGAGCGCGCCCAGCGCCACGCACGGCGGAAGCACGATCGGCGCCACCAGGCCGAGCTGCGCCACGAGCAGCGAGTTCCACGACGCGCCCGTCCCCTGCCCGAGCGAGAGCATCGCGCCCGGGAGCCCGGCGTAGAAGTGGCATCCCACGGCGACGCTCACCGCGAGCCCGAGTTGCAGGAACGCGAACGTCTCCAGGCCCCGGCCCGGGCGCGGCGAGAAGCGCATGAGCAGCGCGCTCCCGAGCGCGATGCCGATCAGGTAGACGCCGAGCACCGCGGCGAACGAGTAGACGGAGCTCCCGAGCACGAGCCCGTAGAGTCTCAGCCAGGCGATCTGGAGCGCGAGCGCCACGAACCCGCTCATCGCGAACAGCGCCGCGAGCGAGCGACGCTGCTCGGGCGTGGCGAGCTCCGCGGGCCGGGGCCACACGACCGGCGCCGGCGCGCGCACCGGAGCGCTCCGTAGGTCCACTCGCCCCGGCAGCGATGGCGCCTCGGGTGCGAGCCCCGCCCACAGCCCGGCCACCAGGTTCAGGGCTGCGGCGACGAGCGTGGTGAGGCCGAGACCCAGCCCGGGCAGCAACACGAAGCCGCCCGCAAGCGAGCCCAGCACCGCGCCCAGCGTGTTGATGGCGTAGAGCCACGCCAGCCCCGGACCCACGAGCCCGCGCTCGCAGCGCGCGACCAGCACCGGCAGTGTCGCTCCCATGAGCGCCGTGGGCACGAGCAGCACCGCGAACAGGAGCCCGGCGCGCGCGAACGCGAACGCGAGGCTCTCACCGCCCAACGCGCGGTAGAGCTCCCCCACCGGACCGTCGAGCGCGCGCAGCACCGGCAGCACCGCGAAGCCGGTGACCGCCACCGCGACCTCGAGCAGCGCGTAGCGCCGCCCGGGCGAGTTGCCGTGCGCGAGCCGTGAGCCGAGCAGGCGCGCACCCAGCGCCAGGCCCGCGAGGAACGCGGCGACGACGATCGCGGCCGAGCGGAGCGAACTCCCGAGCAGGTAGGCGAGCTGCTTGCTCCACGCCAGCTCGTAGAGGAGGCCGGCCGCGCCCGAAGCGAGGAAGCAGCCGGTGGCCCACGCGGGCACGCCGTGCGGCCGGCGAACGTGGACCACGTGCGGCGCGCGGACGGAGGCGGGGGACGGGGAGGGCATGTCGGCGGCAGTCTAACGGCCGCGTCACGCTCCCGCGACGCGCACGGCGATACCCCAGGGGTCCATGGCGGCGAACGAGCCCGGCGAGCGCTCGATCCCGACGCCGGCTGCCGCGAGCCGGCGCTCGAGCGCGTCGCGCGCCGGGGCGCCGGGCACGATCAGCGCCCACTCGTCGAGTCCCGCGTCGTCGGGTCCCGCGGGCGGACGCGATGCCGCCCAGATGTTGAGCCCGACGTGATGGTGATAGCCGGCCGCGGAGACGAACAGCGCGCCGCGGTAGGCGCGCGTCATGACCGCAAATCCCAAGCCATCGACATAGAAGCGTTCCGCGGCCGCGAGGTCGCCCACGAAGTGGTGCACGTGGCCCATGCGCGTGCCCGCGGGCAGTCCACGCCAGGGCGCCGCCGCGCCAGCCTCGAGCAGGCTCGCGTGGTCGACCGGCAGCGTCGCCATCGCCAGCTCGCCGCCGCGCTGCGTCCACGCCTCGCGCGGCCGGTCCGCGTACACCTCCACGGTGATGCCGTCGGGATCCTTGAGGTAGATGGCCTCGCTCACCAGGTGATCCGAGTCCGCGTGGCCGATCCCCGTCCGCTCGAGGTGCGCGACGAAGCCGCCGAGCTCGGCGCGGCCCGGCAGCAGGAGCGCGTAGTGGTAGATCCCCGGCCGACCGCCCTCGGGCACCGGACGCGCCCCCGCGTGCTCGCGCAGCTCCACGAGTGGCGTGCCGTCGGGCCCGCCCCAGGTGCCGTGGCCCGGGGACTCGGCGAGCGCGCTCATGCCGAGCACGCGTGCGAGCCACTCGCCGCTCCGCCGCGCATCGGCGACGCGCAGGCGCACCGGGCCCAGGCGGATGTCCTCGGGCAGAGCGGCGGCCGCCACGCGCGATCAGCCCTTGACGGGCAGCGACAGGAGCGCGTGCACCGGCAGCGGCGCGAGCTTCTCGCGCCCGCCCAGGCCCACGAGCTCGATCACGAACAGCGCCGCCGTGACCTCCGCCTCGAGCTGGCGCACGAGCTGCGCCGTGGCGAGCGCGGTGCCGCCGGTCGCGAGCAGATCGTCCACGATCACGGTGCGCTGGCCCTTTTTCAGCGCGTCGGCGTGGATCTCGAGCGTGTCTTCACCATATTCCAGCGAGTACACCTGGCGCACGGTCTTCCCCGGAAGCTTGCCGAACTTTCGCGCCGGCACGAACGGGACTCCCCAATGGAGCGCGAGCGGCGCGCCGAACAGGAAGCCGCGCGACTCGATCCCCACCACCGCGTCCGCCCGCGGCACCTTCGCACCCAGCGACTCCACGGCGGTGCGAAACGCCTCGGGCGAGAGCAGGATGGGCGTGATGTCCTTGAACTTGATGCCCTTCTTCGGGAAATCCGGGATCTCCCGGACGTGCTCCTCCAGGCGGATCATGCGTCGCTCCCAGGTCTCCAGCGGCGGTGAACGTTCAATGCACGACCTCGCCGTTCTCGCGGTCCAGGTCGGCGAGGTCGATGGCGCGGCGCAGCTTCGCCAGCGCGCGCGACTCGATCTGCCGCACGCGCTCGCGCGAGATGCCGAAGTGCTCGCCGGTCTCGGAGAGCGAGCGGGCGATGCCGTCGTGGAAGCCGTAGCGGATGCGCAGCACCTGTTCCTCGCGCTGCGCGAGCGAGCGCAGCAGCCGGTCCAGCTTCTCGTGCTCGAGCTGGAGCTCGACCAGCCGCTCCACGCTCATCGGCGGCGCGCCCAGGTCCTCGGCCGAGAGCTCCTGGAACGCGGCCACGCCCTCGTGCTCGTCGAGCGACTTCATGCCCGCGAGCAATGCCTTCAGCCGCTCCGCACGCGCCGGCGAGATGTCCAGCTCGTGCGCGATCTCCGCCACCAGCGGCTCGCGCGCGTAGCGCGCGCGCAGCGTGCGCTCGGCGCGAACGTAGCGGTTCAACTGCTGGAACATCTGCACCGGGATGCGCACCGCGCGCGACTGCTCGGCGAGCCCGCGCAGGATCGACTGGCGGATCCACAGCGACGCATAGGTGCTGAAACGCAGGCCCCGCTCGGGCTCGAAGCGATCCACGGCGTGGATCAGGCCCAGGTTCCCCTCCTCGATCAGGTCCAGGAACGGCAGGCCCCGGTTGCGGTACTGCCTCGCCACGTGCACGACCAGGCGCAGGTTGGCGAGGATCATCTTCCGCCGCGCGTTCTCGTCGCCGGCGCGCGAGCGCGTCGCGGTCTCGAGCAGGTCGGCGTGCGTGAGCAGGCTCGTCCTGCCGATCTCGTTCAGGTAGAGGTCCAGCAGGTCGCGCTCCGGCTCGCCGGCGAGCTGTCGCGCCTCGAACGTGAGCGAAGGCTCCTCGACGTCGTCTTCGGGCAGCCGCACGCCCGCCGCGACGAGACGGGCCCGGAACGTCTCGAACGCCTCGTCCTCGAAGTCGGCATCCATGAGCAGCGCGTCGTAGTCGCGACGGCTCATCTCGCCGCGCGCGAGCGCCGCGCGCTGCGCCTCGGCGAGCCGGTCGCGGAAGCCTACGATTTGAGCTCTGTCGTCCGGTGCGCTCATGCCTGCCTCACCCCACCTCGAAGCCCCTCGGGGCCTCCCGGCTCTCGAACCACTGCTCCGCCACCCCTTCCACGCGCGCCAGGCGCGGCCCCTGCCGGAGCGCCGCGACGAAGCGCTCGAGCGCCGCCCGGGGGCCCACGGCCTCCGCCTCGACGCCCCCGTCGGAGCGGTTCCAGACCCGGCCCGCGAGGCCCATGGCCGTGGCCTCGCGCGCCGCCCACGCTCGGAATCCCACGCCCTGCACGCGACCACTCACGACCACGCGCACGGCATCCATGGTGCGAGGATGGACTTGGGTCCCGGTCGTCCGCAACCCATCCGAAAGGCGAAGCAAATGGCCGGAGGGCAAGGCCCTCCGGCCGCTACGAAATGGTCGGGGCGAGAGGATTTGAACCTCCGACCCCCTGGTCCCGAACCAGGTGCTCTACCAGGCTGAGCCACGCCCCGACGCGAATGGGTGCTCCGCGTCCACGTACGCTCCGCGGAGCGCGGGAAACTAGCATAGGCGCCCCGCCGCCACCACCGGCCGCGCGGGCCGCGGGGCGCTGGAGCCTAGAGGCCCAGCCCCCAGCCCTGCATGTCGGCGAGCGCCTGCTGGTCGGTGAACTCGAGCCGCATCGGGGTCACGGAGACGAAGCCCTCGTGCACGGTGTGGAAGTCGCTCCCCTCCTCGGGCTGCCACACCGGGTCCTCGCCGCCGATCCAGTAGTAGTCCTTGCCGCGCGGGTCCACCTTGCGCACCAGGGTGTCCGCGTAGAGCCGGGTGCCGAGGCGTGTGAGCTTCACGCCCCTGAGCTCGTTCGCCGGCCGGAACGGGATGTTGATGTTCAGGAGCAGCCGGCGCGTGAGGCCGCGCTCCAGCACCTGGCGCACGAGTCGGCCCACCACGTCCGCCGGCGTCTTGAAGTCGGTCTGCGCGCGGGTCACGAGCGAAGCGGCGATGCCGGGCACGCCCTGCAGCACGCCCTCGATCGCGGCCGCGACCGTGCCCGAATAGAACACGTCCTCACCCATGTTGGGGCCATGGTTGATGCCGGAGACCACGAGGTCGGGCGGGTCGCCCAGCTGGCCGTGGAACGCCACCAGCACGCAATCGGTGGGCGTGCCGTCCACGGAGTACGTGTCCTCGGCGGTCTCCTGGATGCGCAGCGGCCGGTGGAGCGTGAGCGACTGCGAGCTGGCGCTCTGGTTCCGATCCGGGGCGATGGTGATGACGCGCCCGAACGGCGACAGCACGCGCTTCAACTGCGCGAGCGCGGGCGAGGCGATGCCGTCGTCGTTCGTGACCAGGATGCGCATCAGCGCTTGGCTTTCGCGTGGGCGCCCGCGGCGCGGGCGCCTTCCTTGAGGGGTTCGGGGCGTGGCTCGAACGTGAGCCGCAGCATCATGCCGACGATGCGCGGCACGTCGCGGGTGGGGCTCAGGTGGCTCTGCTCGTCGCCGTAGACGGTGGGGATGTCGACGTGCGCGACCTTGAAGCCGAGGCGCGCCGCGCGCACCGCCATCTCCGTCTCCACCTCGTAGCGGCTCGCCTGGACGGGCGTGCGCGCGAGCACCTCGCGCCGGTAGAGCCGGTAACCGCACTGGCTGTCCGCGATCGGCTGCCCCGCGATCGCCGAGCACCAGGCGGAGGAGAAGCGGTTCGCGAACCTGCGCGCCGCGGGCATGTCGGGGGTGATCTCGCGCCGCCCGAGCACCAGGTCGGCGCCGCCCTCGGCGGCGGCGATGAACGCGGGCACGCACGCGGGCGGGTGCTGGCCGTCGGCGTCCAACGTCACCACCGCGTCGAACGCCATCAGCCGCTCGAAGCCGGCGAGCAGGGCGTGGCCCTTGCCACGGTTCGCGGCGAAGGAGTGCACGTCGTCGGCGCCGAACTGGCGCGCGACCTCGGCGGTGGCGTCGCGCGAGCCGTCGTCCACGACCAGCACGTGCGGCCGCGGAGCGAGCGCGTTCAGGCCCAGCAGCACCTCGCCCAGGTGCGCCGCCGCCTGGTAGGCGGGCACGAGCACGGCGACGTCCATTCGAGCGGTCTCTCCGTGGCGTCCGTGCCGACGGCCGGACCCGGTGGCCCCGGGTGCCCCCGCCGGGAAGGAATGGTCGGGGCGACTGGATTTGAACCAGCGACCCCCTGCACCCCATGCAGGTGCGCTACCAAGCTGCGCTACGCCCCGACCGAGCGAGAAGGGTGGGTGAAGAACGGGCGGCCACGATAGCCGCGGGAACCCCGCGCGCGCAACCGCGTGCGTGGCACCTGCGCCGGCGCTAACCGCGGACCGTCGCCTCCGCGGGCCGCTTGAGCTTCGCGAGCAGCGTGCGCATCTCTTCCTTCACCTCCGCCACGAGCAGCTTGCGCTCCGCCTCGTTGAAGCCCAGCTCCACCTGGGGCTCGTCCTGCTTGCGCTCGTCCAGGAGCGTGCGCCGTGCGCCGGCGATGGTGTAGCGCCGGTCGTAGAGCAGCTCCTTGATGCGCAACAGGAGCCGCACCTCCTCCGGCCGGTACATGCGGTTGCCGGCGCGGTTCTTCTTCGGGCGCAGCATGCTGAACTGCGTCTCCCAATAGCGCAGCACGTGCGCCTTGACGCGGAGCATGTCGCTCACCTCGCTGATCGAGCGATAGAGCTTGCTCTCCGGATCCTGCGCCGTCTTTCGGATCGCCATTGGAGCGTCCCCCGGTGGGCGCGGCCGTTTCTTGACCTTCCCTGGGCCCCGCCGCATTCAAACCTCGCGCTTGAGGTCACGTGTCATGAGCGCCATGAGCGCACTCTGCGGATCGCGGCCCGCGAACAGCGCGCACACCTGCTCGGTGATCGGCATCTCCACGCCGCGCTTGGCTCCCAGGTCGCGGGCCGCGCGCGCCGTGTGCACACCCTCCGCCACCATCACCATGCCGGCGAGGATGTGCTCCAGCTTTTCGCCCCGCCCGAGCCACTCCCCCACGTGCCGATTGCGGCTGTGGCGGCTCATCGCCGTGGCGATCAAGTCCCCCATGCCGGTCAGCCCGAAGAACGTCTCGCGCTTCGCTCCCATGACCTCGCCGAGGCGTGACATCTCCGCGAGCCCACGCGTGAGCAGGGCGCCCTTCGTGTTGTCCCCGAAGCCGAGGCCGTCCGCCACGCCCGCGGCGATCGCGATCACGTTCTTGAGCGCGCCACCGTACTCGCAGCCGACGACATCGTCGTTCGTGTACACCCGGAAGCGCGTGGTCGAGCACAACACCTGCACCGCGCGCGCGCGCTCACCATCGACGCTCGCCGCGACCACGGTGGTGGGGATGCCCCGCGCCACCTCCTCGGCGTGACTCGGTCCCGTGAGCGTCACGGGCGCCGGGTCGCCGAGCGTCTCGATGAGCACCTCGGAGAGGCGGCGCAGGGTCCCGAGCTCCAGTCCTTTGCTGGCGCAGACCGGGATCCCGCGCGCCCCCATGGCCGCCACCTGCGCGGCCACCGAGCGCGTCGCCTGAGACGGCACCACGAAGAGGTGGAACTGCGCCCCATCGAGCGCCGCCTCAAGTTCCGCGTGAACCTTAACCTCAGGGGGCAGGTGGATGCCAGCCAGAAACTTGGCGTTCTCCCGACAGCGTCCAAGCTGCGCCATCGCCTCGGGATCGCGGCCCCAGAGCCGCGTCTCGTGCCCGGCGTTCGCGAGGTGGATCGCGAGCGTGGTGCCGAACGAGCCCGCGCCCAGGACCGCGACCGTGCTCACGCCGCACTCCGCTTGAACGAGAAGCGACGCTCTTCCCCACGCGTGAGGCGCGCGATGTTGTCCTTGTGCCGGTAGATCACCGCGGCCGCGAGCAGCGCGCCGAAGACGAACGTGGGGCTCTTCCAGCCGCCGGCGTGCGTGAGTCCCAGCGTGATCGCGAACGCGGCCGAGCCGAGGATCGAGCCGAGCGAGATGTAGCGCGTGAGCGCCACCGTGATCACGAACACCCCGAGGAAGCCGGCGAACGCCGCGGGCGAGAGCGCGAGCAGCACGCCCACCGTGGTCGCCACGCCCTTCCCGCCACGGAAGCCCGCGAACACGGTGAACATGTGGCCGAGGACGGCGGCGGCTGCGACCGAGAGCCGGCACCACTCGAGTCCGCCCGGAAACGCCGCGCACACGCTCATGCCGGGCACGAGCCACGTGGGGAGCGCGCCCTTCGCCACGTCCAGCAGCAGCACCGGCACGCCCACGGCGGGACCGAGCGAGCGATAGACGTTCGTGGCACCGAGGTTCCTGGATCCCAGCGTGCGCACGTCCACGCCACGCATCGCGCGACCGAGCCACAGGCCCCAGGGCAGAGAGCCCGCGAGGTAGCCGAGTCCGAGCGCGGTCAGCAGGGCCAGCACCATGGCCGGCACTCTACTACTCGCTCTTTTTCGCGCGAAACCGGAGCGGCGTGCCCTTGAAGCCGAAGTGGTCCGCGAACTGCGTCCACAGGTAGCGCCGGTAGTTGTCCGACAGCCGCGACGGCGCGTTCACGAACAGCGTGAACGTGGGCGGCCGCTTCCCGGTCTGCGTGAGGTAGTAGATCTTGGGAGCCTTCCCGAGCGCGTTGCTCGGCACCTGCCGGCGCTTCTGCACCATCGCCAGCCAGTCGTTGAGCTCGCGCGTCGGGATCTGCCGCGTGTTCTCCGCCACCCGCTGCGCGATGTACTCGGGCAACCTTGCCAGGTGCAGCTTCGCCGTCGCCGAGATCGGATGCGCCGGAACGTCGCCCAGGGTGGGAAACCGATCCGAGAGTTCCGCCCGCACCGCCTTCCACGCCACCTCCCGGTCTTCGCGCAGATCCCACTTGTTGTAGAGCAGGAGCAGGGAACATCCGGCCTCGAGCGCGTGGTGCGCCAGCCGTGCCTCCTGCTTCTCGAAGCCACGCGTGGAATCCACCACCAGGCACGCCACGTCGGCGCGCTCGAGCGCGTGCAGTGCGCGCATGGTGGCGAAGAACTCGGCCTGGTCCTCGAACTGCGCCTGCCGGCGGATGCCCGCGGTGTCCACGAGCACGAACTCCCCCGCCGGCGTCTTCCAGCGCGCGTCGATCGCGTCCATCGTGGTGCCCGGCGTGGGCTCGACGAGCACGCGCTCCTCGCCCAGCAGGGCGTTCACGAGCGAGCTCTTGCCCACGTTCGGCCGGCCGATGATCGCCACGCGCGATGCAGGGGCCTCGCGCTCGGTCTCTGCGGGCAGGATCGCCAGCACCGCATCGAGCAGGTCTCCGATCCCGAGGCCGCCTTCCGCGGCCACGGCGTGCGGCTCGCCCAAGCCGAGGCGGTGGAAGTCGTGCACGATCGCGTCGCCGGGGACATCCACCTTGTTCACCACCAGCAGCGCCTTCCGCCCGGTGCGCCGGAGCTGGGTGGCGATGGCCTGGTCGAGATCCGTGACGCCGGTGTGCGCGTCGACCAGGAACAGCACCGCGTCCGCGAGCCCGATCGCCGCCTCCGCCTGACGCCGCACGTCGGCGTCGCGGCCCGCGGACGAGGCGGGCAGGAAGCCGCCCGTGTCCACGAGCACGAACGCGCGTCCCGCCCACTCGGCGCGCACCGCATTCCGGTCGCGCGTGATCCCCGGGCGGTCGTGCGTGACCGCCCGGCGCTGGCCGAGGATGCGATTGAACAGCGTCGACTTGCCCACGTTCGGGCGGCCGATGATGGCGACGACGGGTGCGCTCATGGAATGGGTGCGTCGGGAAAAAGAAATGCGCGCCGGGAGCGGAGGGTCCCGCTCGTGCCGGCGCGCCGTGGCCCCACGGATGGAGCGGGCAACGGGGGTCGAACCCGCGACCTCAAGCTTGGGAAGCTCGCGCTCTACCAACTGAGCTATGCCCGCGTAGGCGAAGCCGATGTGCGAAGGCGGCACCGAAGCTAGGGCCGCGCGCAGGGTGTGTCAACAGCACCCCCTCGCCCGCCGCATCGGACCTGCGACACGAACGCAGGGGCGGGCACGGGGCCCGCCCCTTCCTCGACTTCCCTCGAGCTAGTTGTTGAGCACGATGATGCGCCCGGCGGTCGACTGCGTGCTCGTGCGCACGAAGTAGACGCCGCGCGCGACCTTGTTGCCCGCGTCGTCGGTGCCGTCCCAGCGCAGCTCCTGCTCGCCCGCCGGGAACACGCGGTCGGCGAGGTTGCGCACCTTGCGGCCGCTGACGTCGTAGATCCCGATCTGCACCCGGCCCGCCTTGGCGATGCTGAAGCGCACCGTGGACGTGCCCTGGCGCATCACCGAGTTCCCGATCTTGAAGAACTCCGCCGCGGGATGCTGCGACCGCGGCGTGTCGAGGATGAGCCCCAGGTCGCCGCTGAATCCCGGGCAGATGCCGGCGAACACCTTGTTGATCATGTAGTAGTACCAGGCCAGCCGCCCTCCGTCGGTGTCGCAGTAGCGGCTGAACAGGTGCTCGATCTCGTAGCCGCTCGTCACCGCGACCCAGTTGCGCAGCGGTACCGCGGTCTTCACCACGTCCGAGATGTAGGGGCCGTTCAACCCCACGTTCTCGTAGAACGCGCCCTCGGTCGCCTCCGACAGCGCCGGGTTACGGTTGTAGACATCGTTCGAGAACGTGCAGGTATTGCTGACGCCATAGATGTCCCCGCTGTGCGTGAGCGCGTTCGTCTGGAGCAGCTCCGCGCAGTCGCTGATGTTGTTCGAAAGCGACTGGTAGGAGGCGTTCCTGAAGATCACGCCCAGCTTGTCGGTGAGGAACGCCGTGTGCTGGGGGTCGATACCGCCCGTGGCCTTCTCCGACTGCCCGAAGCCGTCGCCCTGGATGAAGATCCCACGCGGCTGCGGCGTGCCGCCCGAGGCCGTGAGGTAGTCGTTCAGGAGCGCGATGTCGTTCTGGCTGCGGTTGTTGAACGGCCCGAGGATCCCGGAGTTCAGGTCCCCGGTGAGGAGCGTCACGATCCGGTAGTACGTCCGCAGCATCTCCGGCGTCGGACCCGCCACGGAGTACTTACCGGCCGCGAAGCCCATGTTGGCGCGGTTCGCGAGCCGGCTCCCGATCCCGCCCGCGCTGGTCGTGAGCGACTCAGAGGCCTTGACGCCGTACATGTCCCACGTCGTGCCCGGCTGCGAGTTCTTGTTGCTGACGGTCGCGCCGCCGGGGTTGGTGGCGGCATTGTACGTGGTGATGTTGAACGTGCCCGCCGCGTGCCAGCCGTTGTGAGCGCCGTACTTGGCGCTAGCCGTCGCCGCCATCGAATCCATCAACGCGACGAAACGGCCTTCGTTGCCTCGGCGGTCGTTCAAGTCCACGTAGAG
>DATLUU010000683.1:0-3227 GCA_035577885.1 Verrucomicrobiia bacterium | reverse complement strand
ACTCGAGATGGCGCGTACGCGATGCGCTCCGCTCCGACGTTCCTCGCCGCGAACCTCGCCACCTACTTCGCATGGTCGGTCGCCGCCTGGAACCCGATCCCGGACGCGATCGCCGCGGTCGACGCGGATGCCTGGCGCCTGGCGCTCCCCGCGTGCGTCGTCCTCTGGCTCGCGCTCGGCGGCCTGCCGGGCTCGCGACGACCCCTGATCCGCGTCGGCGCCACGTGGTGGCTGGGCTTCCTCCTGCCCGTGCTGCCGCTCGCGAACCACACGTACTACTACTATCTCTACATCCCGTGGATCGGAGGCTCGATCGCGCTGGCCTGCCTCCTCTCGGGGCTCGCGGACAGGCTCGGAGCGCGGCGGGCGTCATTGGCTTGCGCGGCCGTGGCGGCGATCCACGTCGGGTTTCAGTGGCGCGACGTCTCGCTCAGGTCCAGCGCCCTCGAGGACCATCTCCCGATCGACGACACGATCCGGGATTCGCAGCTGATCCGTCACGCGGTGAGCTGCCTCGAGTCGGCGGCGCTTCCCGCCGGCAGCGCGGTCGGGTTCGTGAACCCGGTCTCGCGCACGTCCGCGGCTCCGGCCCGCGGCCGCTCGCTCGGCGCTGGCATGGACACGACGCGTTCGTACATCCCGCTCGAGGCCGCGCTGCGAGGGGGCGAGACGCTGGCGTTGCTGGCGCCGGAGCTGCGCTATCGCGGGTTCTCCTCGACGATCCCACCCGACTGGCTCGATGTGGACTGCTTCCGCTACGAGCAACGTGGGTGGCTCGAGTACTGGGGCAAGCCCGCGGCCGCGTTGAGGAAACAGGCTCGGGTGCAGGCGCAGGCGGGGCAGGCGATGGCGGCGGAGAGCACGTGGTCGCGTGTCCGTGCGCTCGACCTCGCTGCCGACACCAGCGCCGCCGTCACCTCACGACGGCGGCCCGGATGACGCCTCCACCGCGAGCATCATCTCGTAGTAGATGATCGGCGCGCGGAAGAAGACGCGACGCGAGGTCTCGCGGAAACCGCACTTCTCGTAGAACGGGCCGGCGCCCGCCGCGTGGTCGTAGGCGTCGAGCCGCAGCGCGTCGGCGGGCCAGGCGCGCGCGGCGCGGATCGCGCCCTCGATGCAGGCGCGCCCCAGGCCGCGGCGCTGGCGCGCCGGGTCCACGGCCATGTCGTAGAGGAACACCGGCCGCCGCGCCCGCGTGAACCACTCCCCGTCGTACTCGGACGGCTTCTTCAACTGCAGTCGCAGCGTGCCCACGATGCGCCCGCGCTCGCGGAGCACGTAGATGCGCGACTTCTCCATGCTCGACGCCACCGTCTCCCGCTTCACCAGGTGGGACCAGTGGCCGTGGCCGAACTCGCGGGTGAGCTTCTCCCCCGTCGCGTTCCGGAGCTCGACGATGCGCTCGATGTCTTCGGGCATCGCCAGCGCGAACACGGGTGCCATCAGGCCGGGGACTCTGGCTCGGGCACTTCGCGCTCGGCCGCTGCGCGCTCCGCGGCCTCGCGCGCGGCCACCTCGCGCAGCCGGAAGCTCACCCACAGGGCGCCGCCCAGCAGCACGACCGCGCAGATGCTGGTGGCGATCGGCGCGCCCCAGCGCTGCGCCACGGCACCCGCGAGCAGCGAGCCGAACGGCGAGGTGCCGACGAAGAACAGCGTGTAGAGCGCCATGACGCGGCCGCGGTAGCGATCCTCGACCGTGAGCTGGATGAGCGTGTTCGTGCTCGACACGTAGAGGATGAGCCCGAAACCCGCGAGTGCCGCGAAGCCCATCATGCCCGGCAGCCAGCGGGTCCATGCGAACCCGCCGAGCCCGACGCCGGCGGAGATCAGGCCGATCAGCAGGTGCCGCCGCAGCGACCACCGCTCGCGCGTCACCGCCATCCTCACCGCCGCCACCAGCGAGCCGGCGCCGAACGCGGAGAACAGCCAGCCGTAGACGTCGGCCGAGGCCTTGAGGACGTCGCGCGCGTAGACCGGCAGCAGCACGTTGTACTGGAACCCGAACCCCGCGCACACCGCGAGCAGCACGAGCAGGTGGCGGATGCTGCGGCTGCCCCACGCGTACGCGAACCCCTCGCGCATGGTGGCGCGCGCGCGCACGCCCGAAGCGGAGGCGGTCACGGTGGCGGTGGTGCCGCCGTGCATGAGCGCGAGGCTCACGAGCACCGCGACGTACGAGAGCGCGTTCAGCCAGAAGCACCCGGCCTCGCCGACGGCCGCCAGCATCACGCCGGCCACCGCCGGGCCGGCGATCCGCGCCATGTTGAACGCGGCGGAGTTGAGCGCGATGCCGTTCGGCAGGTCCTCGCGCCCGGTCATCTCGACGATGATCGACTGGCGCGCGGGCAGGTCGAACGTGTTGGCAAGGCCGTACACCACCGCGAGCACGATCACCATCCACGGCCGCACCACGCCGGCGCTCACCACCCACGCCAGCGCCACGGCCTGGAGCAGCATCGTCGCCTGCGTCACGAGCAGCAGCGAGCGCTTGGGCGTGTGATCCGCGACCACGCCGGCGAGGAGCGCGAACGGCAGCACCGGCGCGAACTGGGCGAACGACAGGAACCCGAGCATGAACGCCGAGGACGTGAGCCGGTGCATGAGCCAGCCCTGCGCCACCGACTGCATCCAGGTGCCGACGAGCGAGATGAGCTGGCCCCAGAAGTAGAGCCGAAAGTCGCGGTGGCGCAACGCCCGCAGGCCTTCGTGGATGGGCGGGCGGGCTGCTCGGGGGGCGGTCACGGACATGAGATGACGGAATCTAGCACCGCGGCGCGCGCTCGATTAGCCTCCGCACATGGCCGACGAGCTTCGGTTCCCGGCGGGCTTCCTGTGGGGCGCGGCGACCAGCGCCCACCAGGTCGAAGGCGGGAACACCGCGAACGACTGGTGGCGGTTCGAGCATTGCAAAGGCGCGATCCGCGGCGAGCGATGCAGCGGCGATGCCACGCGCCATTGGCAGCTGTTCGACGAGGACTTCGCGCGCGCTGCCGCCGACGGCCACAACGCGCACCGGCTGTCGTTCGAATGGAGCCGGCTCGAGCCCGCGCGCGGCCAGTTCGATCCCGGCGCCGTGGCGCACTATCACGACGTGCTCGCCTCGCTTCGCCGGCACGGCCTCACCCCCATCGTCACCCTGCACCATTTCACGAACCCGCTGTGGGTCGCGGACGCGGGCGGCTGGGAGGTGCGTGACACGGTCGACCGCTACGAGGCGTTCGT
>DATLUU010000682.1:0-11334 GCA_035577885.1 Verrucomicrobiia bacterium | reverse complement strand
CACCGCGTTCTCGGGGGTGATGAGCACGTGTTCCTGGTTCGCGGCCGGCCAGTAGATGGCATCGAACGGCGTGAGCGCGAGCGGATCGGGGGCGGTCGCCACGTCGAAGAAGGGATCGGCCGTCGACAGCGAAAGCGAGCTCGTCGTGGGGATGAAGCAGTGCGAAGGGTAGAGCGCGACGATGTCGCCGTACGGCACCGCCGTGGTGTCGAGCTGGGTCATGGACGCGCGTGAGCCGCCGGGCGCGCCATCCCACGGCTTCGTATCGTGCACCGTGACCGACTGGCTCGTGGTCGAGAACAGGATGCGGGTGCTGCCGTTGAAGACCCTGCCGCTCACCACGTCGGGGAGCGCCCAAACGTCACCCGTGATCGAGACGAACAGCGAGCTGTACTCGTAGCGGATGAGCTGCGCCGCCGGCGCGAAGCCCTGGCTCATGGCGCCGCCGCTGCCGTTGGCGATCGCCACCCGGCGCGTGAACGCGGGCCAGTTGCCGAGCGAGGCGAGGTCCGCGAGCAGCGTGTCGCGAGAGAGATCCGGCTGGCCCGAGGTCCCGGGCGGGTTCGTCAGGTGGGCGAGCAGCATCTGGCGCGCCGCGGGACGCTGGAGCTCGGAGAGGAACGTGGCCGCGTCGGCCGACTGGCCGGCGAAGAAGCCGATCCAGTACTGGAGGCCGAGCGGGATGTTGGCGCCCTGCTGCGGCGCATCGAACGAGATCCAGGTGCGCACGCGATGGGGGATGCCGTGCGCCTCGAGCCAGGCGAGCGCGTAGCGCGAGCAGAGCCCGCCCATGCTCGCCCCGACCAGGGCGATCGTCGCCTGGGGTGCGATGAGCGCCTGCACGTCCTCGATCAGCTGCGCGACCACGAAGGAGTTCTGCTGGATCGCGACCGTGGCATCGGTGAAGTTGAGCACCACGGCGTCGTAGCCATCCGCGCGCAAGGTCTCGATCAGGTTCTCCTGGTCGAGCAACGCGTAGAGCTCGTCCCAGTTCATGCTGTTGTCGAGGTCGAAGCCTTCGACCACGAGGATGGGGTTGGTGAGCGCGGCGTGTCCCGCGGCCAGGTAGACGTAGGCGTCGCCGGTGCCGAGCTGTCCCTGGTAGGGCGCGGTGGCGGTGACGTGGAGCGTGTCGTCGGGGCTGGGCGTCGAGAGCGCGGCGACTTCGAATCGGAACCGCGCGCTGGCCCGTGAGCCGTCGCTCCTCGCGAGCGTCACGACCAGCGTGTGCAGTCCGGTGGCGCGGTAGTGCACGCGCACGCGCTCGCCGACGCGCACGGCGCGGGGCCCGGCGCCGTCGTCGAGATCCAGCGTGAGCGCGCCCGCCCCATCCGCGAAGCAGAGCTCCGGCGGGAGCACGAACTCGACGTCGCCGCCGCGGTACGTTCGCGGCGCGAGCGCCGCTGCGGCGAAGGCGCGCGACTCGATGAGCGGCGCGCCGCCGGTCGCGGACCAGCGCCCGCTCTCGAATCGCAGCGTGCCGTCGGTGAGTGCTCCTGGCCGCACGCGATCGAAGGCGCGATCGAGCAGCGCCAGCGGCACCACCCCGGTCCGCCGCCACGCGCGAGCCGAGGTCTCGATCCCGGCGAGATCGGGCCCGGCGCTCGCCAGCGCGGAGCGACGCAGCTCGTCGTAGGCCTGCCGCCAGGTCGCGCCGTCGATCACCGGGGAAGCAGTACCGCCGTCGAACCGCTCCAGGTGCGCGAGCGGCACGACGCGGTCGTAGATCACGCCGGTCCGCGACAGCGCCTCGATGGCACGCAGCGCATCGTCGAGCGCCGCGGGCACGGAGCGGTCGATGGCCTGCGCCCGCGCGACCGCCGGCAGGAGCACCGCGAGAAGCACGGCGAACAGCGTTCGCGAGCAGCGTGGACGGAAAGGAAGGGGCAAGGGTGCTCCGCTGCGAGTGCACCCGGGCGAGGATCGCCCCGGGCGCACGATCCTATCATGCCGCACGCGCGTTGCTGCCTGCGACACGCGCTCGAAAACCGCTAGAATCCGTCGCTCATCCGGAGGAGCCTCCCCATGCAAGGCAAACGTGCGAAGACCGTCGCCGAATACATCGCCTCGCTGCCCGAGGACCGTCGTGGCGCCATCAAGACCGTGCGCGCGGTGGTGAAGAAGAACCTGCCGGCGGGCTACAAGGAGGGCATGGACTACGGCTTCATTGGCTGGACCGTGCCGCTCTCCGTCTACCCCGACACCTACAACGGCCAGCCCCTCTGCTACGCGGCGCTCGCGAACCAGAAGAACCACATGGCGCTCTACCTCATGGCCGCGTACGCGGAGGGCCCGATCAAGCAGCGGCTGGTGAAGGGTTTCAGGGCGGCGGGGAAGAAGCTCGACATGGGCAAGTCGTGCATCCGCTTCAAATCGCTCGACGACCTGCCGCTGGACGTGATCGCCGAGGTCGCCGCCGCCCTGCCCATGAAGAAGTACGTCGACATCGCCAAGGCCGCGCACCCGAAGCAGAAGTGACCCCGGCGAAGACGTTCCGCGATGCGGCATGCGTGGTGCTCGTGCGCGGGCACGGGCGTGAGCTGGAGACGTTCTGGGTGCGACGCGGCGACGCGGTGCCGTCGCAGCCGGGGTTCATGGCGTTCCCGGGCGGCAAGGTGGACGCGGCCGACGGCGAGTTCCCCGTGGCCGGTGTGAGCGACGAGTTCGAGCGCGCGGCGCGCGTGTGCGCCACGCGCGAAGCGCTCGAGGAGACGGGCGTGCTGGTGGGTGTGGATGGCGCGGTGGATGCATCCGAGCTCGCCGCGGCGCGGGCGGCGCTGCTCGACGGGCGTGGGACGCTGGCGAGCGTCGTGCGCGAGCACGGCTGGCAGCTTCATCCCGAGTCGCTCACGTTCGCGGGCCGGTGGCAGACGCCGGTATTCGCCGCGATGCGCTTCGACACGCTGTTCTTCGTGAGTCGCGTGCCCGAGGGCCAGGCCCCGACCGTCATCCCCGGGGAGCTCGCGAGCGGCGAGTGGGTGAAGCCGCTCGAGGCGCTCGACCGCTGGCGGCACGGGGAGCTGACGTTCGTCGCGCCCATCCTGTGGACGCTGATCGCGCTCGCCGAGGGGGAGGAGGACCTCGCCGCGCGCCTCGCCCAGGGCCCGGAACGCGCCGCGACGCCGGTGCGCCGGATCGAGATGCAATGGGGCGTCGTCCTCCACGCCATGCCGACGAAGCCGCTGCCGCCGGCGCTCTACACGAACGCCTACCTGATCGGCGAGAGCGAGATGGCGCTCGTGGACCCGGGGAGTGGGGAGCCCGACCACCTGCGCGAGCTGTTCGCGCTCACCGATCACCTCGCGAGCGAAGGCCGGCGCGTGACCATGATCGTGGTCACGCACCACCATCCCGACCACACCGGCGGCGTCGCCGCCTGTCGCGAGCGCTTCGGCGCGCGCGTCGTGGGCCATCGCCTGCTCGCCGAGCGCATGAAGCTCGACGTGGTGGTGAAGGATGGCGACGTGCTGCCCCTGGCGCCGGGCCTGAACGACTGGACGCTGCGCGTGCTCGAGACCCCGGGGCACACGCGCGACTCGATCTCGCTGTGGCAGCCGAAGCGCCGCGCGCTCTTCTGCGGTGACCTGTTGCCTGGCGGGCCAGGGACCGTGGTGATCGATCCACCGGACGGCGACATGCGCGCGTATCTCGCGTCGCTCGAGCGCTGCGCCGCGCTCGAGCCGGTGACGCTCTTCCCCGCGCACGGCTCGCCGTCGGGCGCCGCGGTGCGCCGCATCCGCGCACTGGTCGCGCACCGGCTCGAGCGCGAGACGAAGGTGGTGGGAGCACTCGACGTCGGCCCGCGTTCGCTCGAGGACCTGGTGCCGCGCGTCTACGACGACACGCCGCGCGAGCTGTGGGGCTGGGCGGAGCGCTCGCTGCTCGCGCACCTGGAGAAGCTCGAGCGCGAGGGCCGCGCCGAGCGGGCGGGAGAGGGCTGGCGCGCACCCGCGCGCTGAGCGAACAAGGCCGCCCGCGATGCCGTTCGTGCTCGCCTTGCTGTCCTCGATGGTCTACGGCGTCGCCGACTTCCTCGGCGGCATGAGCTCGCGCCGTGCGCCCGCGGTCACGGTGACGGCGTGGTTCCAGGTCACGGGGCTCGTGTTCCTCGTCATCTACGCCTGTTTCGCGCCGGGCGTCACCCGCACGGCCGACCTGGCGTGGGCCGCGGCCGCGGGGGCCGCGGGTGGCATGGGCGTGTTGCTCCTCTACCGCGCGCTCGCGGGCGGCACCGTGAGCACCGCGGCGCCGCTCATCTCGATGATCGCGCTCGCGGTGCCGGTGGCGGTGGGCCTTCTGCTCGGTGAACGTCCCGGCGTGCCGCCGCTCCTGGGCATCGGGCTCGGCGTCATCGCGGTGGCGCTGATCAGCGCGCACGAGCTGCCGGACGACGGCGGCCCCGCCGAGGCGCGCCGCGCCACGCCGCTGGCGCTCGCGGTCGCGAGCGGCGTCCTGATCGGGCTCTTCCTCGTCTGCCTGGGGCGCGTGCAGCTGGGCGCGAGCGGCTGGCCGCTCGTCGCCGGCCGCGCGAGCGCGACCGTGTGCCTGTTCACGATGCTGCTCGCCAGTCGCGGGACATTCGTGCTCCCACCGGCGGCGCGGCTGCTCGTCCTCGGCGCCGCGGTCACCGACGTGAGCGGGAACGTGCTCTACCTGCTCGCGGCGCAGCGCGCACCGCTGAGCGTGGTGGCGACGCTGGTCTCGCTCGCGCCCGCGATGACCGTGCTCCTCGCCCAGATCGTGCTGCGCGAGCGGCTCGCCCCGGCGCAGAAGCTCGGCGTGGTCGTGGCGCTGGCCGCGGTGGTATTGCTCGCGCAGGGTTAGCCTGCGTCGCTTCATGAAGGATGCAGGTCGAGTGTCTTGGGGACGGGGGAGGCGCACATGGAAGCCCTGATCTGGCTCGCGGCCGGCACGCTCTCGGGCTGGGCCGCCGGCAAACTCATGAAGGGCCGTGATTACGGCGTGACCGGCAACATCATCCTCGGGATGCTCGGAAGCCTCGTCGGCGGCTGGGTGTTCGACGCGCTGGGCTTCGCGGGCCCGCGCGACATCTGGCGGCACATCGCCGTGTCGCTGCTCGGCGCCATGCTCACGCTCGCGGTGGCGCGGCGGCTGCGGCCGGTCGCCCGGCAGACGCGCAAGGCGTTCGGCGAGGGCGGCACGATCGTGGACATCGAGGCCGCGATCCGCAGGCTCGGAAGCCTGGAGCGGAGCACGCTCGATCGCGTCTTGAAGCGCGCACCCGCCCGCGACCCGAACGTCGAGTTCGCCGAGCACATGACGTTCGGCCAGCGCGTCGCCGACAAGGTCGCCCAGTTCGGCGGCAGCTGGACGTTCATCGGCACGTTCCTGCTGATGATGGTGCTGTGGATGATCCTGAACGGCCAGTTGAAGAAGCCGTTCGACCCCTACCCGTTCATCCTCTTGAACCTCTGCCTGTCGTGCGTCGCTGCGCTCCAGGCGCCGGTCATCATGATGAGCCAGAACCGCCAGGCGGCGAAGGACCGGTTGATGGCGACGAACGACTACGAGGTGAACCTGCGCTCGGAGCTGGCGCTCCAGACCCTGCACACGCGCTTCGACGAGCTGCGCGAGCGCGACTGGTCGGCGCTGGTCGAGATGCAGAAACGCCAGATCGAGCTGTTGGAAGGCATCCTTCGCGACGTGACCGGGAAGGACGGCGGCAAGCAGTGAGTCGGCGCGAGCGCCGGCCCGGCGCCGAACGCGCGGGCGCCGCGCGTCCCGCCGCCCGGCCCGCGCCGCGCACGGGCGGCCCCGCCAGCCCCGCGCGCGCCGCGGCGCCCGCACCCGCGCTCTGGCGCGATCCGTGGGCGCTCGCCACCGCGCTCGCCGTGGTGCCGTTGCTCGTGCGCTGCGCCGGCGCCCCGCTCGGCGAAGCCGTTGCCGAGGACTTCGACTTCCTGCGGCGCTCGCTCTTCACCGGCGTGGGCTCGCTCCTGGACGGCGGCGGCTCGACCGCGTTCTGGCGACCGCTCGCGCACCAGGTCTACTACGCGGCGCTGGGCCCGCTCATCGTGTCGCAGCCCCTCGTGGTCGCGCTCCTGCACGTGCTGCTGTTGCTCGCCGGGTCGCTGCTCGTTTACGGCGCGCTCCGCCCGCACCTCGGCGGCACCGCAGCGTGCGTGGCGGCGAGCTTCCCGATGCTCTCCGAGTCGACGCGCACGCTGGTGAGCTGGCCGAGCCAGTTCGTGGACGTGGGGCTCTACTTCTTCAGCGCCGTCTCCTTACACGAGACGGCGCGGAGACGACTGCCGTCGGCGCTCACGGCGACGTTGCTGGCGCTGTTCTGCAAGGAGCTGGCGGTGATCCCCGCGCTGCTGCTGCCGTGGTTCCCCGATGCGCGGCCGCGCGCGGAGCGCCGGCGCTGGGCGATCGCGTTCGGAGCCTTGATCGTGGCCTGGGCTGCCGCGTACCTGGGCGTGCGGCAGGCCGCGGGGCTCCACCTGCCGCACGGGCTCGAGCAGCTCGCCACGCCGCTCCCCAAGCGGATCGCGTGGGCGTTCGGCGGCACGCTGCGCGCATTCGCGAGCCTGCCGCTCGCGCACGTGCCCGAGGATACGATCGCCCTCGCGCTGGGGATCGGGCTGGTCGTGGCGTTCGCCGCACGCGTGGCCATGGCCCCGGCCGTGCGCGCGCGGCTGCGCGAGCGGCGGGCGTGGATCGCGTGGGGGAGCGCGTGGTTCGGCGCCGGCGCGCTGGCGCTCGCGTCCATCTTTCCGCTCTGGCAGCCGAACCGCGCGCAGTTCGCGAGCACCGGGGCGGGGATCGCGACCGCCGTGGCGCTCGAGGCCGCGCACCCGGCGCTCGGGGGCGCGCTCGTGCTCGGGCGCGGCGTGCTCCTGTTCCTCGCGCCCGCGGCAGCGTCGGCGATCACCGAGGAGCCACCCGATGCCGGAGCGTTCATGGATTTCGCGCGGCTGTCGCGGCTCCAGCGATTCATGTCGCTCACGCGCCGCGCGCTCCACGCTAGCTACCCGCACGCCGAGCCCCACGCCCACGTCGTGGAGATGAACCTGCCGCGCGGGCTCATGTACGCCCTCGGTGGCGATCGCGCCGTGCAGGTGTGGTACCGCGACACCACGCTCTCCATGGTGAACTTCAAGCACCTGAACCGGGACTCGACGCTGTCGATGGTGGCGGGTGTCCAGTACCAGCCCGGGGAGCCCACGCCCATCGTGCTGCTGCCGCCCGAGGCCATGCGCGAGCAGGACCGTGCGTACCGGCGCATCGTCGCCGACCAGTGGTCCGCTGGCTTCGAACCGCTCATGATCGCGGACTCGCTGACGACGGACCCCGCCTACGTCGTGTTCCACGGAGACAACGCGGGTTATCGCGCGTTCGCGCTGCTCCAGCTCCAGCGCTACGCGGAGGCGGAGACCGAGGCGCGGCGCGCTCTGGCGCTCAATCGCAGTTCGCGTAACGGCCTCATCGTGCTCGCCTCCGCGCTCGCGACACGCGGTCGCTTCGACGAAGCCCTGGAGCACGTCGGCCACCTGCTGCGGCTCGAGCCCGGGGACGCATCCGCACTGGCGCTGCGCGCGAACATCCTCGCGAGCCGCGACGCCCAGCGGCGCTGACTAAAGTCCGCTGCGTCGCCAGCACCCGCCAGCGGGTGGGCGGCGTTTCTCTCGCCGCTTCAACGATCCCGCGTGGCGCTCGAGGAATCCGGCGGCACCGCGGCCAGGGCGAGCGGTCCGAACTCGCCGGTGAACGGGAGGAAGGACGTGTAGCTCGTGTCCTCGACCAGGCTGCGTCCCAGCTCCTCGCCAGGTTCACCGGCCTGTGCGGAGCATGCTTTCCGCTGCGGCACTCGGTGCCGCGGGTCGCTCGACCTCCTTCGTGCCCGTGGCAGGCGCCGCCGCCGAATCCGGCCGCACGTAGTCGCCGGACCACGTGTCGAACGCGTAGGGAGTGAGGCTCGTCCCGGCCGGCTCGGCGAGCGAGAAATCGCTACCCGAGCAGGCGTACGCACCCGCCGCGGCCGCCGCCACGATCACGATGGCGTCCGCGGTCGCGCCCAGGTACGTGAAGACCTTGCGAGCCGTCCGCGGATTGGGGATCCAGACCAGGCTCACGCGATCCGCAGGCACCAGCGTCGTGTCTCGAACTCCGCCGGGCTGCGGGTGTCCTCGCCAACTGAACGGCTCGACGATTCCCACGCGGAGCGCCTCGCGAGAGGGCAACTCGCCCGCCGCGTCGAGCCGGGCCAGCTCGTCTTTGCTCCAACGCCGCGTGCTGTCCGCGCTCATCCAGTGGATGCTCTCGAACGACACCTGTTCGGCCCGCCCGGTGCGGTCGGATATCACGCGCAGCGCGCGATAGGTGAAGCCGTCGAAGCGCCCGTGCTGGTGCTTGCGGTTATGCATCTCGATCTCGACACCGCCACCCAGCGCCGGCGCGCCCGCATGCCCAGACCTCCACGCTTCGTAGCGGCGGACATAGTCGGGACGCTCGTCCTGCGCGCGACCCAGGAAGACGCCCCGCACCTCGGTGGAATCCTCGGTGGCGAGTACGACGAGAGTTCCCGGCTTCACGTACAGCGCCGACCCGGCAGGCAGGCTGTGGGGCGGATCAGGATGCGTGATCGCGCTGCCGATCAGGTAGCCGACGGCCGTACACCCCGTGATCGGGAACGTGAGCGGCGCGAGCACGAGTGTTGCGAGGCACGCGAGCACGACCCGTGTCGCCGAAGCCCGACCCGTTCGCTGCGGGGCCATTCCGCCTCCTCGTCGTACACGAGGCACAAGGAACTGCAGTGATCTGGACGATCGACCCCGGGGGCAGGCGAGGGCGGGAACGTACTCCCGCCCGGCGCGCGCCGTCGAACCCCGACGAGCGCTCGGCGTCGCCGCGCATGAGGGACGTGTTCCGAACGGCGACGGTTTCCCGACGCGCCGCACGGTGCTAAAGTCGCAGTGATTCTCGTACGTCATCGTCACGGAGCGTTCGAGATGTGGCCGCGAGCCGCATCGCCTCGGAGGGACCTGATGCCCGGTCAGCTGGCGGACGACGAGCGGAGAACGCGGGGCGCGACCGCGGAGAGCGTGGGCGGCCGCACCGTCGCACCTCCGGCGAAGCGCGGCCTGGGAGCCCCGCCCGGCCAGGACCGCGGCCGAGGCCTCGGCGAGCCGTTCGGGAAGACCGAGCGTACCGACGCCTGGTGGCTCCAGCCGCTGGTCCAGGGCGCCGCACTCCTGCTGCTCGGCGCCTACGCCACCTGGGCGGCGTTCCAGGGCAAGCACTACGAGTTCGGCAACTACCTGTCGCCGTTCTACTCGCCGCTCTTGAAGCCCAAGTGGTGGCCGCTCTCACCGGCGTTGCTCGTGCTCGGCGCGCCGCTCGGCTTCCGCGGCACCTGTTACTACTACCGCAAGGCCTACTACCGCGCGTTCTTCGCCGACCCGGCCGCGTGCGCCGTGGGTGAGCCGCGCGGCAGCGGTTACGCGGGAGAGGCGAGCTTCCCGTTCGTGCTCCAGAACATCCACCGCTACCTGATCTACCTCGCCATCCCGATCCTGTTGTTCCTGTGGATCGACATCGTCCGCGGCTTCATCTTCGACGGCCACTTCGGCATCGGCCTGGGCTCGCTGATGCTGCTCGCGAGCAACACGCTGCTCACCATGTACACGTTCTCGTGCCATTCCATCCGCCACCTGGTGGGCGGCCGCGTGGACTGCTTCTCCTGCGTCGTCGCCGGCGGCCCGCGCCACAAGGTGTGGCAGGGGCAGAGCTGGCTGAACGAGCACCACATGGGCTGGGCGTGGTGGAGCCTGTTCTTCGTCTGCGCGGCGGACGCTTACGTGCGCGCCTGTTCCATGGGGCTCATCCAGGACACGAGGCTGATGTGAGCGAGCACTTCGAGACGCATGACCACGATGTGATCGTGATCGGCGCGGGCGGCGCGGGACTGCGCGCGGCCATCGAGGCCTCCGCGGCCGGTGTGTCGGTGGGGCTGGTGTGCAAGTCGCTGCTCGGGAAGGCGCACACGGTGATGGCCGAGGGCGGCGTCGCGGCGGCGCTGTCGCACGTCGACCCGCAGGACAACTGGCAGACGCATTTCATGGACACGATGAAGGGCGGCTCGTTCCTGAACCACTGGCGCATGGCGCAGCTCCACGCGCAGGAAGCGCCCGACCGCGTGCGCGAGCTGGAACAGTGGGGGGCGCTCTTCGACCGCACGCCCGACGGCCGCATCCTCCAGCGCGCGTTTGGCGGCCACACCTGGAAGCGGCTCGCGCACGTGGGCGACCGCACCGGGCTGGAGATGATCCGCACACTCCAGGACCGCGGCGTGCATTCCGGGCTCGACGTCTACATGGAGTGCACGGTGACGCGGCTCCTGAAGGACGGCGACCGCATCGCGGGCGCTCTCGCCTACTGGCGCGAGTCGGGACGGTTCGTGGTGTTCCGCGCCAAGGCGGTGGTGATCGCCACCGGCGGCATCGGCAAGAGCTACCGCGTCACCAGCAATTCGTGGGAGTACACGGGCGACGGCCAGGCGCTCGCCTACGACGCCGGCGCGGAGCTGATCGACATGGAATTCGTGCAGTTCCACCCCACCGGCATGGTGTGGCCGCCGGGCGTGATGGGCCTGCTCGTCACCGAGGGCGTGCGCGGCGAGGGTGGCATCCTTCGCAACAGCAAGGGCGAGCGCTTCATGTGGAAGTATCTCCCGGATGCGCGGCGCCACGAGTACGCGGAGAACGACGCCGAGGCGCGCCAGTGGGTGGAGGACGCGGTCGCCGGCCGGCAGGGCAAGTCGCGCCGCCCGCCCGAGCTCTCCACGCGCGACAACGTGGCGCGCGCCATCTACACCGAGGTGAAGGAGGGGCGCGGCTCCCCGCACGGCGGCGCGTTCCTCGACATCAGCTACCTGCCCGCCGACCGCGTGAAGCGCAAGCTCCCCTCGATGTACCACCAGTTCATGGAGCTGGCCGACGTGGACATCACGAAGACGCCCATGGAGGTGGGACCGACCACCCACTACATGATGGGCGGGCTGCGCGTGGATCCCGACACCGCCGCGGCCACCGTGCCCGGGCTGTTCGCGGCGGGCGAGGCGGCGGCCGGCATGCACGGCGCCAACCGCCTCGGCGGCAATTCGCTCTCGGACCTGCTCGTGTTCGGCCGGCGCGCCGGCGCCGGCGCGGCGGCTTACGCGAAGAAGCAGAGCGCTGCCCCGCGGGTGAACGACGCCGAGGTCGAGGCCGAGACCCGCGCGCTGCTGGCGCCGTTCGACCGCACGGCCGGCGAGAGCCCGTACGAGGTGCACCGCGCGCTCCAGGACGTGATGGACAAGCTCGTCGGCATCTT
>DATLUU010000681.1:0-5911 GCA_035577885.1 Verrucomicrobiia bacterium | reverse complement strand
TCGACGATCGTGAGCCCGAGCCCGGTTCCGTGCGTCTTGGTGGTGAAGCCGGGCACGAACAGCTGCCCGCGCTGCTGCTCGGTCAGGCCCGGACCGTCGTCGCTCACGGCGAAGAACAGCTTGTCGCCGGACCCGGCTTCGCCGGGTACCCCCGCCACGGTGACCCGCACGTGGCCCGCGCCGTTCCCACCCGGTGCCCCGGCCGCGGTGGCATCGAGGCCGTTCTGGATCAGGTTGATGAGCGCCTGCCGGAGCTGCCCGGGGTCGGCGATGAGCGGCAGCACCACCGGCGGCATGTCGAACGCCAGCCGGCCCGCCACCACGTCGTGGTGGAAGAGCGTGCGCAGGTCCCCCATCAGCTCACCCACCACGAAGGGAACCGGGCGGGGGGGCGGGAACCGGCCCAGCTCGTTGAACTCCTGGAGCAGCGCCTTCAGCCGCTGCACTTCCTCACCCACGGTGCGCACCGCTTCGTCCAGCGTGGTGCCGAAGTCGGGGTGCTTCTGGTCGTACGAGCGCTTGAGCCCCTGCACGGAGAGCGCGATCGGCGTGAGCGGGTTCTTGATCTCGTGCGCGACCTTTCGCGCCATCTGGCCGTAGGCGGCCTGGCGCTCGCTGGCGCGAAGATGGTCGCGGTAGGTGCGCAGGTCGGCGCGCATGCGCTCGAGCGCGTCCACGAGCGTCTGCAGCTCGCGCATGCTCTCCATCGCCAGCGGCTCGTCCCATTCGCCGCGCGAGATGCGCTCGGAGAAGCCCGCGAGGCGCACCACCGGGCGCGCCACCTGGTGCGACCACACCACGCCGAGCACGATCGCCAGCAGCACGCCGAGCACCCCGAGCACCAGCGCCGTGGAGCCGAGCACGGTCATGGCGTCGTCCGCCGAGGCCGTGGAGGCGAGTGCGGTGAGCCGCGGCGGCGCGCCTTCGGCCCCGAGTCGCAGGTCGACCTCGCGCGTGAGGTAGGTGTGGCCCGCGAGCCGCACGCGCCCGACCGTGGGATCGGCCGGCCGCATCGCCGGCGCTTCGCGTCCCGCGAGCGTGGTGGCGAGCACGCGGCCGCGCGCGTCGCGCAGCAGCAGCTCGAGCCCCGAGAGCCGCTGGAGCCTTGCCAGGAACGTGGAGTCCACGCGCACGCCGCCGCGCACGAGCCCGACGCGCGACTCGGCGTAGGGGATGGGCGCGCGCGCGTCGAGCGCGAGACCGGAGCCGCTGGGGAGCGCGAGCACCGCGAGGCCGCTGTCCGCGGTTGCGGGCAGGCTCGCGACGTCGAAAGCCTCGCTCGCGGCGCGGCCGCCCACCGGTGCCGCGAAGCTCGCGTCGGCGATCACGCGCCCGGCGGTGTCGGTCACGGCGAGATAGTCGAGCCCGAGGAGGAAACGTTGCTCGGCGAGCAACTGTCGCAGCTCGAGGCCACCGGGCGCTTCCACCAGGTAGAGGCGCTTGAGCTGCGGGTCGCGTGCGAGCAGGGCGACGCGCGCCGCGAGCCCCTGGCCGTCGGCGACCAGCTCGCCGCGCGCGACGCGGATCGCGCCCTCGAGCCGCTCCGCCGACTGCTGCTCCATCGTCTGGCGGATGCGCGTGCCGAGCAGCAGCAGCGCCGCGGACAGCGGCACCACCGCGACCAGCGAGAAACCCCAGATCAGGCGGGCACGGAGGGAGTTCATCGCCGCGTTCCCGTGGCGCACGGTGCCAGTTCCGCGAGCCTCTGCACGCCGATCGCGCGCACGGCGTCGCGGCGGCTCCCGGCCAGCACCACGCAGCGCACCGCGAACACCGGCATCACACCCGGTGTGCGCCAGCCGCCCATCGCCGCATCGCCGGCGACGACCGGTTGGTCCAGGTAGACGAGCTTGAGCGTGCGCGTGACGCCGGCGGTCGGGAGGCGCGCGAGGATGCGCTCGAGGTGCTTTGCGCCGGGCACGGTCAGGTCCACGACGTAGCGCGCCGGCGAGCCTTCCGCCGGGCCGGGCTCGAGCTCGCTCCACGGCAGCAGGTCGCCACCGAACGCCTCGCGGTTCAGTACCTCCATGTCGGCCCTCGGTGCCGCGAGCGTGTCGCCGGCGGCGGCCACGCACGCGAGCACGCCCCGCGAGCGTAAGCCCAGCTCGGGATCGCGGAAGCGCGGGTCGGAGCGCATGCGGGCGGAGAGCTCGCCGGGCCAGAACACGGCCACGTCCAGGTCGCCGCGCTCGAGCGCGATCTCTTCGTCGGTGGCGTCCTCGAACGCGCGCACGACCAGCGTGTCGGGTGCGAGCGCACCCGCGGAGTCCGCGTCTGCTTGCGGTGTGCGCAGCCAGCGGCGGCCGGTCGCATCGAGGGAGTCCGCCGCGTAGGTCGCCGAGCCGATGCGCGGCGCGGTGGCCGGCGCATCGCAGGTGAAGAGCAGGTTCCCGCGCCGTGGCGACGGGAGCCCGATCCGCAGCGTCCCCACGCGCGCGACGGCCGTCGACGGCGGCGGTGGTGCCGCGCTCGGGCCATGCTTCGCGCGACCGCACCCCGAGACCTCGAGGACGGTCAGCAGGAGGGCAGCCCCGGCGGCCACCCGCACCGCGTCCATTCGGACACACGCTGCACGAGTCATTGTGCCCCTTCAGGTTGGACTGCCGGGACTATCGGCCGGCTTAGGTCTCGCCGTGTCAATTCTGACACAGCGCGCGGCCATCCGGGCGGGGTGCGGTAACCCCAAGCCGAAGCACAGCAACAAGTTGGCCACGCGGCACGGGACGTGGAATAGCCCCTGTCCGGAGGGCGGCGCGAGCCGCCAACGACGTGCGGGCCGGCAGATCGCCGGCGCCGCCGGGCGGCACACCGAACCCGGCACATCGGGCGCCCCCGACCACGCGAGCCGGAGAGAGAGGCGAACATGGACCGCAACCACGAGAACACCCGGAGCCGCGCGATCGCGCACAACGCCCTCGCTGCGGCGCAGAAGGCGGCGCAGGAGACGGAGAAGCGCCGCCAGCGCTCGATGCTGTGCGCGTGGGGCTCGGTCACCGCGATGGCGCTCGTCGCCACCTTGGGGCTGGCCGAGGGCTGCGCCCACGACCACACCCGGGTCTCGAGCGAGGTCTCGAGTTCGGCGACGCAGCAGGCGGTGGTGGCGTCGAACGAGGGGCTCACCGTCGGCGCCTCGAGCCCGCTTCCCGAGATCGGCTCGGTGGACGGCGATCGCAGCGTGCCGCCGGACCTGGTCGCGGCGGTCTCGGACACGTTCGTGACCGCGGGCCAGCCCATCGAGGTCAAGGTCCAGGGCACGCCGGACATCGTCGAGATGGCGCTCGCGGATGGTCGCGGCGATCCGATCCCGATGGTGCGTGACTCGTCCGACGACACCTGGCGCGTCGACTACCGCGTGCCGCTCAAGCCGAAGCAGAACCGGCTCGGCCTGTCGGTGACGGCGAAGAACGAGCAGAAGAAGTGGGCGCGCGTGTGGCTGTTCCTCACCGTGGACGACGGCAAGCAGCAGGTGGAGAGCACGCCCGACACCACGTCGCAGGACTGACGACGCACGCGAGCCGCGCGCGAAGGCGCGCCGAGCACCGGGCGCCGGTCCCACGGACGGGACCGGCGCTCGCGCGTTCGCCCGGGAAACCCCGGCCGCCGGGGTCGCACCCCCGCGAGAGGGCTGGTATTTTCAAGCGGATCCTGCCATCCGACGTGTGCCCCGTCCTCTTCTCCAGGAGTACGCCGTGACCCCGCTTCCCGCTCCCGACACCTTCGTCCCGCGCCACGTGGGACCGTCGGATGACGACGTCCGCGCCATGCTCGCCACCCTCGGGTACCCGACGCTCGACGCGCTGATCCAGGCCACGATCCCGGCCGGCATCCGCGCCGCGAAGCCACTCGCCCTGCCGCCGGCGATGAGCGAGCAGGAGGCCCTGGCCGCGTTCCGGCAGATGATGTCGCAGAACGAGGCGTGGCGGAGCTTCATCGGGCTTGGCTACTCGACCACGCACGTGCCCGCCGTGATCCAGCGGAACGTGCTCGAGAACCCCGGCTGGTACACGGCCTACACGCCGTACCAGGCCGAGATCGCACAGGGCCGGTTGGAAGGGCTCCTGAACTTCCAGACCGTGGTCGCCGACCTGACCGCGCTGCCGGTGGCGAGTGCTTCGCTGCTGGACGAGGCCACCGCGGCGGCGGAGGCGATGCAGTTGGTGCACGCGGCGCGCGAGGGGCGCAACACGTTCCTGGTCGCCGACCACTGTCACCCGCAGACGATCGACGTGGTGAAGACGCGCGGCGCGGTGCGCGGCATCACGGTGAAGGTGCAGAAGGCCTCGGCGTTCACGCTCGATGCGAGCGTGTGCGGCGTGCTGGTGCAGTACCCGGACACGTTCGGCGCCCTCTCCGACCTGCGCACGCTCACCGACAAGGTGCACGCCGGCGGTGCGCTCGTGGTCGCCGCGACCGACCTGCTGGCGCTGACGCTGCTCGTGCCGCCGGGCGAGTGGGGCGCCGACGTCGCGGTGGGCAACTCCCAGCGCTTCGGCGTGCCGCTCGGCTACGGCGGCCCGCACGCCGCTTTCCTGAGCACCCGCGATGAGTTCAAGCGGCTGCTGCCGGGCCGCATCATCGGCCTGTCCAGGGACGCTCACGGCAAGCCGGCGCTGCGCATGGCGCTGGGCACGCGCGAGCAGCACATCCGCCGCGAGAAGGCGACGAGCAACATCTGTACGGCGCAGGTGCTGCTCGCGGTCATGGCCGGGTTCTACGCGTCCTGGCACGGGCCGGAGGGCCTGAAGCGCATCGCGGTCCGCGTGCAGCGGGCGGCGCGCGCATTCGCGGCCGGGGTCCGCCAGCAGGGGCACGCGGTGGTCGCCGACGACTTCTTCGACACCGTGCACGTGCGGCCCGCGGGCCGCACCGCCGCCGACGTGCGCAAGGCCGCCGAGGCCAAGCGCCTGAACCTCCGCTACGTGGACGACGGCACGATCACGGTGTCGTTCGGGGAGACGGTCACGCCCGGCGATCTCACCGACCTGCTGAGCTGCTTCGGCAGTGCACCGCGCGAGGCCGCGGGGTCGGCCACCGAGACCGTGCGTTTCGCCCGCACCAGCGCCTTCCTCACCCACCCCGTGTTCCATGCGTACCACTCCGAGACGGAGATGATGCGGTACCTCAAGAAGCTCGAGTCGCGCGACCTCTCGCTCACGCACTCGATGATCCCGCTCGGCAGCTGCACGATGAAGCTCAACGCCGCCGCGGAGATGCTCCCGGTGACGTGGCCCGAGGTCGGGGGCCTGCACCCGTTCGCGCCGGTCGAGCAGGCGCGCGGCTACCGAGCGCTGTTCGAGATGCTCGAGCGCTCGCTCGCCGAGATCACCGGCTTCCACGCGGTGTCGCTCCAGCCCAACGCGGGCTCGCAGGGCGAGTACACCGGGCTGCTGGTGATCCGCGCCTGGCACGCGTCGCGGAACGAGGCGCACCGCACCGTGTGCTTGATCCCGCAATCGGCCCACGGCACCAACCCCGCGAGCGCGGTCATGGCGGGCATGAGCGTGGTGGTGGTGAAGACCGACGCCCAGGGGAACATCGACGTCGCCGACCTCGAGGCCAAGGCGGCGGAGAACGCCGGGATGCTGGGCGCGCTCATGGTGACCTACCCGTCGACGCACGGGGTGTTCGAGGAGGCCATCACCGAGGTCTGCCGCATCGTCCACCGGCACGGCGGGCAGGTCTACATGGACGGCGCCAATATGAATGCCATGGTCGGCCTCTGCCGCCCGGGCGACATCGGCGCCGACGTCTGCCACCTGAACCTGCACAAGACTTTCTGCATCCCCCACGGCGGCGGCGGTCCCGGCATGGGCCCGATCGGGGTGGCGAAGCACCTGGCGCCGTTCCTGCACGGGCATGCCCTGGTGAGGACCGGGGGCGCCCAGGCGATCGGGGCCGTGAGCGCCGCCCC
>DATLUU010000680.1:0-2936 GCA_035577885.1 Verrucomicrobiia bacterium | reverse complement strand
TCGCTGGTTCCCGCGTTGCGACCAGCAGCGCCGCGGCGACGATCACCTGAGCTTCGTCGCCGGCTTGTCGAGGCTGCAGATGCGCGAGCTGCAAGCGCGTGACATCGCCACGCTCGCGAAGCTCGCCGCGGAACAGGTGCCGCTGGCGTGGAAGCCGGCGCGTGGAGCGCAGGACGGCTACGTGCGCGTGCGCGAGCAGGCGCGCGTACAACTCGAGGGTCGCACGGAGCACAGAAGCCTCTACGAGCTGTTGCCGTTCGAGCCCGCGCAGGGCCTCGCGCGCTTGCCCGCGCCGTCGCCGGGCGACCTGTTCCTCGATCTCGAGGCAGATCCCTTCGTCGACGACGGCGGGCTCGAGTACCTGTTCGGCTGGGCGATCGCCGATCCGCCGCCGGAGGGCATGCTGGCGCTCGACGCCGGGCCGCCGGTCTACCATCGCGAGTGGGCGCTCGATCGTGCCGCGGAGAAGCGCGGCTTCGAGACGGTGATGGACGCCATCCTCGCGCGCTGGGAGCGCGACCCCAACATGCACGTCTACCACTTCGGCGCCTACGAGCCGGGGGCGCTCAAGCGGCTGATGGGCCGGCACGCGACGCGCGAGGCCGAGATGGACCGCCTGCTGCGTGCCGGGCGCTTCGTGGACCTGCACGTGGTCGTCAAGCAGGCGCTGCGCGCGAGCGTCGAGGAGTACTCGATCAAGAAGCTCGAGCCGCTCTACGCGTTCACGCGCGAGCAGCCGCTCGACGAAGCCGGACCTGCGCTGCGCCTGATCGAGCGCGGCCTCGAGCTCGGTCTTCCGGTGTCGGCCGACGACGAGTTCGCGAACAAGGTGGTCGCCTACAACCGCGACGATTGCCTGTCGGCGAAGGCGCTCCGGGACTGGCTGGAGACGCTGCGCGCCGGCGCGATCGCCGAGGGACACGCCATCGAGCGGCCGAACGAGGACGCGGGCGATGCCCCGCCGGACATCGGCGAGCGCGAGGCCCTGGCTGCGGCGCTGGCTGAGCGGCTCAGAGAATCCGTTCCGGAGGATCCCGCCGCGCGCGACGACGATCAGCGCGCCCGGGCGCTGCTCGCGCATCTCCTCGACTGGCATCGCCGGGAGGAGAAGGCGGCGTGGTGGGAGTTCTACCGGCTGCGTGAGCTTCCCGACGAAGAGCTGCTCGACGAGACCGCGGCCATCTCGGGCCTGGAGTTCGTCGAGCGGGTCTCCAGCAAGCGCTCCGTCGTCGACCGCTATCGCTTCCCGCCACAGGAGACCGCCCTCCGCGGCGGCGACAAGCTGAACGTGCCGCTGCCCGAGGACCTCAAGTTCGGCGAGGTGGTGGAGATCGACCTCGTCGCCTGCACCATGGTGGTGAAGAAGACCGGCAGGGCCTCCGACCTCCATCCCCGGAGCGTGTTCCGGCACGACACCGTGCCCACCGAGATCCATTGGAAGTCGCTCATGCGGTTGGGGGCGTGGGTCGCGGAGCACGGCGTCGACGCACCGGGCGCCTGGCGCGCCGCGCGTGACCTGTTGCTTCGGCGGCCGCCGCGCATCCGCGGGCACTCGGGCGGTGCGCTCGAGCGGGACGGCGAGGGCGGCGGGCCGGCGGCCAAGCGCCTGGCGCTGGGGCTCGACCACACGACGCTCGCCGTCCAGGGCCCGCCCGGCGCAGGCAAGACCTACATCGGCGCGCGCATGATCTGCGAGCTGGTGAACGCAGGGAAGAGCGTCGGCGTGTGCGCGCAGAGCCACAAGGTGATCCGCAACCTGCTGGAAGCGGTGGTTCAAGCTGCGAACGAAGAGCGCGTGCCGGTGACGCTGTTACAGAAAGTGAGCGAGAAGAGCGAGACGCCGCACCCGCGCATCGCCGAGAGCGACGACAACGCCGAGGTGCGCAGCGCGCTCCGCAACGGCACCCACCGCATCGCCGGCGGCACGACATGGATGTGGGCGCGCGAGGATTTCATGGAGGCGGTCGACGTGCTGTTCGTGGACGAGGCCGGGCAGATGTCGCTCGCGAACGTGCTCGCGATCGCGCCGAGTGCTAAGAGCGTGGTGCTGCTCGGCGACCCGCAGCAGCTGGAGCAGCCCATCCAGGGCCTGCACCCCGAGGGCTCGGCGGTGTCGGCGCTCGAGCACGTGCTCGCGGGCCGGATGACGATCGGGGCCGAGCACGGGCTCTTCCTCGAGCACACCTGGCGGCTCCCGCCCGAGATCTGCACGTTCACGTCGGAGGCGTTCTACGAGGGACGCCTCCATCCCAAGGCGCCGCCCGGCCGGCAGGTGCTGAGCGGCGCCGGCACGTTCAACGGCGCCGGCATCTGGTTCGTGCCCGTGGTGCACGACGCCAACCAGAGCGCGTCGCCGGAAGAGGTCGAGGTCGTCGTCAAGCTGGTCGCGGATCTGCTGCGCGGCGGCGTGGCGTGGCGCGACCGCCCGGGCGATCGGCACGGGCTCGCGCTCGAGGACATCCTGGTGATCGCGCCCTACAACGCGCAGGTCGCCGACCTCGCCGTGAAGCTGCCACGCGGCGCGCGCGTCGGCACCGTGGACCGCTTCCAGGGCCAGGAAGCACCGGTCGTCCTCTATTCGCTCACCACCTCGACACCCGAGGACGCGCCGCGCGGCATGGAGTTCCTCTACAACCCCAATCGCCTGAACGTGGCCACCTCGCGTGCGCAGTGCGCCTGCATCGTGATCGGGAGCCCGCGGCTGTTCGAGCCCGACTGCACGAGCCCGCGCCAGATCAAGCTCGCGAACGCGTTCTGTCGCATGCTGGAGCTTTCACGCCCCGCGCTGCGGCTCCTATGATCGATACCCACGTCCACCTCTGCGACAAGCGGTTCGACAAGGATCGCCAGCTCGTCTTCGACCGCGCGCACCACGTCGGCGTCACGCACTTCGTGGAGATCGCCTACGGCCCCGGCACCTGGGAGAAGGCGTTCGC
>DATLUU010000679.1:0-3813 GCA_035577885.1 Verrucomicrobiia bacterium | reverse complement strand
CGGGGCCGGACGTCCGGAGCCGCCAGTGGAGCACGAGGTCACCCGTGCTCGTCTCGCGCAGCTCCTGGTACCGCGCCCACTGGGCGTCGAGAGTCTCGAGCCCCTTGGCGTAGCGCAACTCGCCGTCGGCCGCGCCGATCCACGCCGCGCCGAACCCATGCGGGTTCCGCCGGTGGAAGTCTGCGAACTCGGGCCGCGTGAACGGCTCCGCGTCCTTGGGATGATATATCAGCATGCACATGTTATGGGGATCTCCCCTCTGGTTGTGATGTTTAGCCGAGCATTACTCCGCCGGCCCCATTATCTTCGTTGATCATCGTCTTCAGTTGCTCTCGGGAAACCGCAGACGCCGAGTCCACCACGTAGAAGTCTTCGTCGGCGTACAGCACGGTAGCGAGTTGATTAAATTCCTGAAGTTTGGCGATCAGTTCTTTGACTGTCATATCATCCTCCTCGGGCTCATCAGCGCACGCATCACGTGCGGACGGCGCGGTCCTCCAACCGCGCCCGTTTCGCCCTTACTCGTCGATCAGCAGCCCCACGGCCAGCAGGCAGTTAACGAATTCCTCGGCGTTGGCGCACGACACGCGCTTGCCCGTCTGCAGGCCAGCCCGTGCAGCCATCTGCCGCATGAACTCAGCGTCCGTGGGACACGGGCTCCGGCTCATCTTGTGGAGCTCGCGCACGAGCTCCTCCGGCGTGCCGCCGCGCAGTTCCTCTCCCTCACGCGTTCTCATGGTAAAAACTCCCTTCTGCAATATGGACAACCGAGGTTATGGTGCCCCTTGCGGTGACACCAGATCTTGTGGATGAGCCAGCGGATCATCAGTTCAACTCCATCTGCCGTTCGGTGAAGTACGCCCGCTCGGACTCGACCGCCGAGACGAGGCTGAGAAGCCCCTCAAGCGTCGCTGGGGTGACGTCGGTCGGTGGCCGGGTCGTCGGGGTGGTCGAGCCCCGACCGGCCTCCCACGCCCGCCGAGCGCGCTCCACGGCCGCCGTGTGATCGGCTTCCATCCGCGCGACGGTCGCGCGCCACGCCAGCGTGAGCCGCTCGCGCTCCTCGGCCGTCACCTCGAACGGTGGCGCCGATGACCGGCGGGCCACCCGGACGAGGCCGTGGTCCACGTCCCACGCGAGGTGGGTCCGGCGACCACCGCGGCGGTGGTACTGCCAGAGGTCCATCGGCGTCTGACCACCCACGAGCTCACGGGCGAACACGTTGTGGCGTTCGTGGTTCTCGCGGCCCGCCGTCCCGGCGCGGCGGTGGGTGCGCTCCGTGACGTAGACGATCACCAGGTCCGCGAGCGTGCGGTAGTTGCTGCGGATGAAGCGCGGGATCTCCTCGCTCCCCACGACCGGGGCGCGGCTTAGGTCCCGCTGCCCGTCAGGGAAGCGCGGTGGCGGTGGCCGGAGGGGCGCCACCGGCGGAACGAATTCGCCGGACGTCCCGGCTCGCTCGGTGTTCCGCGCGGCGTGGGCCACGATCCGGAGGCACAGCTTCACCCAGTTTTCAATCTTCTGAGCGTTGGTCGTGCCCTGGTGCTGGCGGAACTCCACCGTGCCGTGCGTGTGGTACGCGGTCAGGTTGAGCTTCGCATAGCGTCCGTTGGGATTGGCCGCCGCGATCACGCGGTCGATCGTCGTCGCTCGCTCGACGTTGTCGTTGAACGGAGTCGGCTGGCACCACTGCGAGTTGCGCGCTCGGCGCGACTGCGACACGAGCTGGTCGATCACCGGCTCGAACTTCGCGTGGGTCCGGACCAGCTCCTTGAAGAAGCCGACCTGCTCCGCGAAGCGGTCCCGCGCTCCCACGTGGACGTGGAAGCCGGTCGAGTGGTTTACGCGGCAGCCGTGCGCGCCGAGCGCCCGACAGACCTTGCGGATCTGCTCGAAGCCATCCTCGCCGCGCAGGATCGGCGAGACGATCTCGGCGTTCTGGTGGCCGATCGAGCTGTCGGTGACGATCTTCCAGTGTGGCCGCGTGCGGTGGTTGTACGACTCGTGGGCGCACTCCACGCCGGCCTCGACCATCCGGTCCGCGAGGGCGGTCCGCCCTCGGTCACCGTTGCTCTCGGCCGGCATGATCACCTCCAGCTCCACGCCGAAGGTCAGCTCAGTTATCGGAATCGGCTCGGTCATAGGGAACTCTCCCCTGGTTGGACCCCATATTCTAACCCATTCGCCGGTTTAAGTAAACCGACGGAAGCGTCTGGCGCTTCGTACATGGCCGCTCCGGCGGCCATGTGGCGAAGAGTCAGCGACCGTATTCTCCCCAGTACCAGATCGGGGTCTTGGTGCGCCACGCGATCCGCCGGCGGAACCCATCCGGGTGGAGCCGCTCGCGCAGGTTATTCGAGAGCGCGAGCGCACCGTCGGTGCGCCACATCGCCCAGTGCCACATCTCGATGCGATTCGCGTGCATCGCGTCTAGGAGCTCGTTCATGGGGTCAGCTCCTCTTCTCGTACTGCCGGCCGGTGGCGAAGTCCCACCGCCAGACGTAGGTGGACCAGAACCGGCTATCGTTCGGCCGGTTCTGGCGCGACTGCGGACAGAGCCGCACGTGGAGGTGATAAAAGGTCACGGGCTCAGTGCCGGGTCACGATGGCGCCGAGTCCGTCGACCAGGTCGGCGCGCTCCATGGCGTATTCGCGCGCACCGCGGATCGTGTGGAAGTACTCGACCCCCGGGACTTCGCGCTCGATGACGCCGACGCAGTCGTTCTTAGGATTGGTGAAGATGGTGATGTTGCCGATACGCTCGATGGTGGTGATGGTCATGAGGATGCTCCTCTCGGTTAGCAGCACAGCGCTGCGCCCAGCCCACTCGCGGCCGGAGTGGGCTGGGCGCACAGCTGCGCACCGGGCAACGCCGAAGCGTCGCCCGGTTGCGTGTGCGTTCATGGGGTGCCGCCCAGTTCGGTTGGGCTGATTGCCCTGCCCGACGCGCGTATGCTACGCGCGCGCCGAGGCCTGCTATTCTCGCTGGTCACATCAGCCCTGCCGTCCATCCCTCTTATCCGCGCATCGTTTCTGGTTCCGCTTGGCGCCGCGATTTTGTGGGGTTCGACCTGCTGGCCCTGGTGTGCCTGGTGTTCCGCGTTAAATCCCTAGCGGGGACCCGGAGGGCACGGACGGACTCGCGGAGGTAACTCTACACCTAGCGTGGAGGCGGTTCTCGCTCCCGAAGGAGCCCGGCATCCCGGGCACACGCTTGTGATCATACCATCCCTCCGCCGCATAGGCAGAGTCCGACCTTCAGCTCGCAGATCAGGGTACCGCGTTGTTTCCGGTGGCTCGCGAGGCCATGGGGAGCTCCGAGCGCGTGGCTCGGTGCCCGGGGCTGCGCCCCGGCGGCCTGCACGCGCGCTGCGCGGCGGCCGTCCGTTTCTTATTCATTAAAAGCATCATATCATTTTAATTGGTTTCTGTACATAAAAAAATAGCCTTTTTTCATTTATGAGTGCGCTTTTTATATCGCTCGCCGCATTTTTATTTACTTCGCTGCTCTTCATTTTATTTGTTTTACTTCAGCTCCACGCGTTAAACATAAATAATTGGTAAATGATGCAAAGTAATCGCGAGCTCTGAGAGTTAGTTTTCTTTTGGCGCCGGCCGGCGCTTCCGCCCCAGTACCCCGAGCCCCGCTTCCCCAAAACCGTTCCAATTAAATTCACCTCCTGTACTCCCCCCTCCCACCCTGTTACGTCAACCCCCCAACCCAAACCTCAAATCCCCGAGGATCACCCCCCGCCGTGGAAACCGTCCTCGCGACCCATGCTCTTTCCTTCGCGGCCCAGCCCCCGCCGGCCT
>DATLUU010000678.1:0-3469 GCA_035577885.1 Verrucomicrobiia bacterium | reverse complement strand
CGAGGTGCTGCACGGCGCCGTCTCGATGCACTCCGAACGCGCGGCCCGCGGCGGGGTCGAGCTCACCGTGAGGACCGAACCGGAGAAGATCACGATCGCCGCCGACGGGCGTCGCGTCCGCCAGATCGTCTTCAACCTCGTGTCCAACGCGGTCAAGTTCACGCCGCGAGACGGGCGGATCGACGTCTCGGCCCGGCTCGACGACGGCCAGGTCGAGATCGCCGTCGCCGACACCGGCCCGGGCATCGCGCCGGAGGAGCTCGAGACGATCTTCGAGGAGTTCAAGCAAGCGACGGACGGGAAGCGAGCCGAAGGCACCGGACTCGGCCTCCCCCTCTCCAGGAGACTCGTCGAGCTACACGGCGGCCGCCTCTGGGTCGAGAGCGAACCCGGCCAAGGGAGCACGTTCCGCTTCACCCTCCCTGTCGGTCCGACCGAGCCTGCCTTGGCTCGCGGCCCCGTCGCGGATGCCCTTCACCCGATTGCTTGATGGGGTTCGGTTGAAGCGGAGGGGGAGGAGCCGCTTCTGGGTGACAAACTGGCCAGCATGAACCTTCGGCGGCTGCGGATCGTCCTAGTGCTACTCCCGGCCCTCTTCGTCCTGGCAGCGTGCGGCGGCTCAGGGAAGTCGCCGGCGACTGACGGATCGGCGCCGGTGGAGACGACCCCGACTGGGACGGTCACCTACGCGGAGCCCGTCTCGACGATGGAACCCACGATTCAGTGCGGGCCAGGCTCGTCGGATCCGGGGTTGCCGGGGAGTCCGCCCAACCTCGGCTGCACTGGAGTAGCTAACGATCACGTCGCCGTCGAGGAGCCTGCTCCCCCCATACGTCGCCTCGACATCATCATCTTCCACAGGCAAAGAGAAGCCGACAGCAGATGCGGCGCAGGACGTCCGTTCATACAGCGCGTCATCGGCCTGCCCGGCGATGTTGTACGTGAGGACGACCACGGTTTCATCTGGATCAAGATTCCCGGTGGTGCGAAGTTCGTGAAGCTGAACGAGCCCTACGTGTCGGCCTCGAGCCGCCTTGCTGACAGGGCGCACTTCGGCCACACCTGGCACGTCCCGGACGGCTACTACTTCATGTTGGGCGACAACCGCTCGCAGCCGCTGGCCCCCGCGGTCGGTGGGCCGGGTTCATGCGATTCCCGCACATTGGACAATGGAGCCGTGTCACCCCGGGGCATTATCGGAAAGGTCGTCAGGATCATCCGCCCTAGCTCGGGCTGAACCGGTGCCGGTCAGATGTCTGGCCGATCGCCCCTCGGCGACTCGCGCGTCCTAATTTCATCCCCCTGCCGCGCCGGATTCAGCGACGCTCGCCTGGGCCAGTGTTCCGGAATGCCCCCCAGCGCGGGGCTACGCTCCGCTCATGGGTGCTGGCGACAACGGCGGACGCCCCAGGATCACTGTCAAGATCGTTCGCGTGCGGTCGAAGCGCTTCAGGGCGGCGCTCGCGCTTGCGGAGAGCTTCGGAGCACCTGTCTTCGAACCGTCCTGGTGGCCCGAGGACACAGGCAAGGTGTCGTATCGACTCGACGGCGCTACGTACTGGATCGGGTCAACCCGCCGCTGGGGAACTCCGGTCGGCGTGATCGGTAAGGCGGAGAAAGCCGAGTTACGCCTTCCGAACGGGAACTGGTCGCCGATACCGGAGCTGGAGACGATGCGAGGTCTCGTCAGCACGAGCGATGACCACGTCCGCGCCGTCGTGAACCAGGAACAGCAGATGATCCACCTGATCGGCTACGCATCCGAGTCCGAGCTAGTACAAGCCGTGCAGAGCTTCCGGCGAGTCCCGGCGGAATCAGACTGAGCCGCGGCCACGATAGAGGACGCTCACTTGGGCGAGTGTTCGGGAATGACCCCTGAGCGCCGCGACTTGACGGTGGCAGTGGTGCTAGTCGCCGGTTGGGACCCGAGATCTGGTCAAACCGAACAAGGAAAGTGGGCGTACATCGCTAGCGATGTACGCCCAAGCGCCAACGCTGCCGCCAGCCGTGCAACGGATCGCGACGACGCCGGTTGTCGCATCGGAGAAGCCCGCCGGATTCAGGCAAGTGAAAATCATCCGCCAAGGCCCGAACCGGCGCGCGCGCACACTCGGTGCGGTGAGCATTCAGTTCAGCAATGGCCACTCGGCGGAGGCTACAAACGATGCGCTCCTGGGAACGCACGAAGCGGCCATCCGTCTCGCACGCCGAGAGGCACGCGACCCGATCGTCGGTCCCTTCCACGTGCGAGCCGTCGCGATTCGGCGATTCGCGGTCGCAGTGATGGCTTACTCAACTGCCGGCGCCAAGACCTTGCTGGCTCTGGCCTTGGCGCACCTTCGTCGTAGCGAAGGCTGGTAATGGTCGAGTCTCAGCCGCGCCTCGTCCTGAGCCAGGACAACCACCTGACGGGCGTGTTCCGTGAACCGCTCAAACACAACTGGGAGCGTACTGCGGTGGCCCAGTAAGTCAGGGCTGGAGACGCTCGGTTGGGCCAGTGTTCCGGAATGGCCCGTGAGCCGACGCTTCTTACCGCGCCTGCGTCAGCAGTGACTGGCCACAGATCACGAAGACCAAGATGCTGAGGAAGCCGGTCATGTATTGAGGGAGGGTGGTTACCTCTCCCGCCTTGAAAAGATCGTGGAAGAACAAGAAATCTACGGCGAGAAAGCCGAAAATCAATCCGGCATCGAGGACACGTCTCATGCCGGAAGTCTAGCTGGGGGCATCCGGAACGAGATCCCTCGCCTGGGCCAGCGTCCTTACGCCTGACTGGGAGTTAGTTTCCCGGCGAATTTGCGCCACGCCCGGGGCATCGCCCCGGACGCCCGCAACCCGATTGCCCGCATCGGCTTCGGCTCGGGAGCGGAGGGGGAGGGATTTGAACCCTCGATCCGCCTAACGACGGATAACGGTTTTCGAGACCGCCGCATTCGACCGCTCTGCCACCCCTCCGCGGGTGGGCGCAGAACCGCGGCGGGCGCTGCGCTAGCGGAGAAGGAGGGATTCGAACCCTCGATGGAGCCATTCAGCCCCATAACGCCTTAGCAGGGCGCCGCCTTCAGCCACTCGGCCACTTCTCCGAAGTCCGGACAGAGTACCGGCTCTATCCGAAGAAATTCACCGCGGCGACCATCAGCCCGAACATGACGATCGACGCGATGACGAACGTGCTGAGCCCATTCGGCCCCGGGAAGTCCGGCTTGTAGCGCGGCACGAGGAACGACGACACGAGCGCGAAGGCGATGAACACCGCCGCGACGACGATGAGGCCGATCTCGTGGCCGAGCGGGAGCTCCGAACCGAGCACGAGCGGTATTCCAGCAGATCACGCACTGGCGAGCAGCCGTTCCTCGCGCCGCCGGCGCTCGCGCAGGATCCACCAGCCGAGCGCGCCGAGCAGGAGGAACGGAGCGAGCACGATCAGCGCGTAGAGGACGATGATCCCCTCGAGCGCGAGGAAGTGGGC
>DATLUU010000677.1:0-3159 GCA_035577885.1 Verrucomicrobiia bacterium | reverse complement strand
CCGGCGCCGTTCACGACGCAGCCGATGTCGCCGTCCAGCTTCACGTACGAGAGCCCCTTCTCGCGCGCGAGCCGCGCCGCCGGCGTCTCCTCGGCCGGGTCACGCCAGTCGTTCCACTCCTTGTGGCGGAACTCGGCGTTGTCGTCGAGCACGACCTTGGCATCGAGGGCGATCACCTTGCCCTCCGGCGTGACCGCGAGCGGGTTGATCTCCGCCAGCGAGCAGTCGCCGTCCATGAACGCGCGGTAGAGCTTGAGCAGGATCTCGGCGCCCTGCGCCGCCTGCTTGAACTCGGGGAACAGCGGCCGCATCAGGTCGCGCGCCACGTACGGGCGCAGGCCATCGACCGGGATGTGGAACTTGACGATTCTTTCCGGCGCGGTGCGCGCCACCTCCTCGATGTCGATGCCGCCTTCGCTCGAGATCATGACCAGCGGCGCCTTCTTCTCGCGGTCCATGACGATCGCGCAGTAGTACTCCTTGGCGATGTCCGCGGCCTGCGCCACGAGAACCTTGCGCACGGGCAGGCCCTTGATGGTGAGCGCGAGGATGTCGCGGGCGCGCTCGAACGCCTCGCTGGGCGAGTGCGCGAGCTTGACGCCGCCGGCCTTGCCGCGGCCGCCCGCCTGCACTTGCGCCTTGATCACCACCGTGCCGCCGATCGAGGCGGCGATGTCACGCGCCTCCTCCGGAGTCTCCGCCACCTGCCCCGGCAGCACCGGGATCCCGAAGCGCGCGAAGAGTTCCTTTCCCTGATACTCATGAAGATTCATCACACCCCGCCTCGGGCCAACGCGGCCCGCTTGAGTGTCAATTGTTGTCGATCTGCGCGCGCTGCACCTTGCCGCTGAAGTCCACGTAGAGGCTCTTCCACTCGGTGAACGCGTCGAGCATGGTGTGGCCCGCCTCGCGGTGGCCGTTGCCGGTGCCGCGCGTGCCGCCGAACGGCAGGTGCGTCTCGGCACCGGTGGTGCCGTGGTTCACGTAGACGATGCCGGTGGTGAGGTCGCGCATCGCGGTGAACGCGGCGTTGACGTTGGTGGTGAAGATGGACGACGACAGCCCGAACGGCGTCGCGTTGTTGACGGCGATCGCCTCCTCCAGCGACTTCACGCGCACGAAGCTCACCACCGGCCCGAAGATCTCCTCCTGCGCCACGCGCATGCCCGGCCTCACCTCGGTGAGCACCGTGGGCTGGAAGAAGTAGCCCTTGTCGAGCGCCGCCCCGGTGGCGCGGTGGCCGCCGGTGGCGACCTGCGCGCCCTCGTCGGCGCCCACCTTCATGTAGCCGGAGACGCGCTCGAGCTGCTTCGCGTTCACGAGCGGGCCCATCTCCACGCCCTCGTCCAGGCCGTCGCCGAGTCTGAGCGCCTGCGCACGCTGGACCACGAGCCGCACCAGCTCGTCGTGGATGCGCTCGTGCACGATGACGCGGCTCGTCGCCGTGCAGCGCTGGCCCGTGGTGCCGAACGCACCCCAGGCCACGGCGTTCGCCGCCAGCGACACGTCGGCGTCGTCCATGACGATGACGCCGTTCTTGCCGCCCATCTCCAAGGACACGCGCTTGCCGAGACGCGCGCCCTCGACGGCGATCTTCGTGCCCACGCCGTTGGAGCCGGTGAACGACACCACGTCGATGCCCGCGTGCTGCACCATCGGCCAGCCCACGTTCTGCCCGTTGCCGTGCACGACGTTGAACACGCCCGGCGGCAGCCCGACCTCTTCCAGGAGCTTCGCCAGGTGGAAGCCCATCTCGGGTGTTTCCTCGCTGGGCTTGAACACCACCGTGTTCCCGGAGAGCAGCGCGGGGAAGATCTTCCACGTCGGCACCGCGAACGGGAAGTTCCAGGCCGTGATCACGCCCACGACGCCGATCGGCACGCGCACGCTCATCGCCCACTTGTTGGGCATCTCGCTCGGCGTGGTGACACCGTAGAGCCGGCGGCCCTCGCCGGCGGCGAGGAACGCCATGTCGACACCTTCCTGCACGTCGCCGCGCGTCTCGATGAGGATCTTCCCCATCTCGCGCGTCGCCGCGCGCGCCAGCTCTTCCTTCTTCTGCGCGATCAGGGCGCCGAGCCGGTAGAGCAGCTCACCGCGCTTGGGCGCCGGCGTGAGCTGCCAGGCGCGCATCGCACCGCGGGCGGCCAGCACCGCCGCATCCACGTCGTCCGGGCCCGAATCGGGGAACTCGCCGAGGGCCGCGCCCGTGGCGGGGTTCAGGTTCGTGAACGTGCGGCCGGACCGGGCGGGGACCCAGCTCCCGCCGATGTAATTGGTGAAGGTGTGCGCCATGGCCGCTCCAGGACCGGGTGGCGGCCCGCCGCGCGAGTTTCGCGCTCGACGGCGAAGGGGATGCACACACACCCGAAGGGAAAGAGGGACATGGCAGACTAGACGCGGCGCACGGCCGGCGCAAGCGGGTGAAGCACGGTTCCGGGCGTCGGCTCGATCCGGCAAGTCGTCGGGCGCCACGCTTCCCGAGCGACTTCTCGAACGTCGGGCGCGAAGGTCTAGACGCCCTTCCCGTCGCGGATGCGCTTCACGATCTCGCTCGTGGACAGCCCCTCGCGGAGCGGGATCGTGGTGACGCGGCCGCCGTGGGATTCCACGAACTCGCGGCCGACGATGTCGGCGGGCGCGTAGTCGGCGCCCTTCACCAGCACGTCGGGCCTGACCGCCTCGATCAGCCGCTGCGGCGTGTCGTCGTCGAAGAGCACCACCAGGTCCACGCACGCGAGCGCGCGCACGAGTGCGGCGCGGTCCTGCTCGCCCACGATCGGCCGCGACGGGCCTTTCAGCCGGCGCACGGACGCGTCCGTGTTGACGCCGACCACGAGCCGGTCGCCGAGCGCGCGCGCGTCCTCCAGGTACTCCGCGTGGCCGCGGTGCAGCAGGTCGAAGACGCCGTTCGTGAACACGACGCGCGCCTTCGCCGCACGCCACAGCTCCAGCTTCGCGCGCGCCTCGCTCGGCAGCGCGAACGCCTCGCTCACGCGAGCGCGCCCGCCAGCGACGCGCGCAGCTCGCTGGGCGAGCAGGTGGCGGTGCCCACCTCGCGGATCACCACGCCGGCGGCATGGTTCGCGAGGTAGCAGGCTTCCGGGTAGTCCGCGCCCGCCGCCAGCGCCAGCGACACCACGCTCACCACGGTGTCGC
>DATLUU010000676.1:0-6533 GCA_035577885.1 Verrucomicrobiia bacterium | reverse complement strand
CAGGGAGAGGAAGATCGGGAAGACGCGGCGCTTGAACAGCACGGCCACCTCCACCACGAAGCGGAGGGCGCGTTGCCGGAACCCCCAAGTGGTCCCGGTGCGGAACGGCTCCGCTCGGCGTTACACACACACCACCGCTCTAGCAAGTACACTATGGGATCAGGGTCTTGCTCGGTGGGCTACGCCCGTGGGGTACCTGGTTCAGCGGCAAACCCGTGCGCGTGGGTTTAGCAACGCGACGCCTCGACTGCAAGACAACTTCGTCGAGTGCTTTCCAGGCGAAGCCTAAGTCGCTGTGGAAACGGTGACTGCTGACTCGCTGATGCGGTCACTGACCCGGCACGCCGGCCCGCAGGTCACCAATCCGTCGCGCGATAGTCCTTCAGGAACTTCCCCCACACGTGCCGGCCGGTGTTCGCGCCGTCGAGGATCGGGTCCACGATGCGCGCGGCGCCGTCGACGATGTCGAGCGGCGGGTGGAAGCGATGATCGGCCACCTTGCGCGCCGCGATCTCCGCCGGGTCCTCGTCGGTCACCCACCCGGTATCGACGCTGTTCATGTGGATGCCGTCGCCGTGGTAGTCCGTGGCCGCCGTGCGCGTCATCATGTTGAGCGCGGCCTTGACCATGTTCGTGTGCGGGTGGCGCGTGGTCTTGAAGCTCTTGTAGAACTGCCCCTCCATCGCCGAGACGTTGACGATATGCTTGTCGCGTTCGGGCGTCGCGAGCAACAGCGGCTTCAAGCGCGCGTTCAGGACGTAGGGCGCGATGGCGTTCACGAGCTGCACCTCGAGCAGCTCGACCGTGGACACCTCGGCGAGCAGCAGGCGCCACGAGTTGCGCTGGCGCAGGTCGATCTGCTGCAGATCCTGATCCAGCCGGCCCACCGGGAAAAGATCGGCCTGCGCGCGGAACTCCTCGGGGAGGAGCGGCACCTGGGAGAGCTGCGCGGGGTGTGTAAGGCCCGCCAGCTCGAGCGCGCGCGGCCCGGGCGCAGCGGGCGCGGCTCCGCCCGGGCCCTCCGGCAGCAGGTGATAGCCGCGCACGCCCTCGTACGCCCCCAGCAGCCGCCGCTGCTCGGCGGGCATCGCGGCGAGGGCCGCCGACTCGCGCTCCATCATGTGCGCGTAGTACTCGGGCGGCCGGCGCACGGTCTGGCAGGCGTTGTTGACGATGAAGTCGAGCCGCGGCTCGCTCGCGAGCAGCACGCGGCAGAACGCCTCGACGCTCGGCGTGTGCCGCAGGTCGAGGCCATGGATCACGAGCCGGCCCGCCCAGTCGGCGCACTCGGGCTCGGCCGCGAACCGCGCCGCGGCATCGCGCGGGAAGCGCGTGGTGACGATGACGCGCGCGCCGCAGCGCAGCAGCTTGATCGCCGCCTGGTAGCCGATCTTGACGCGCGCGCCGGTGACCAGCGCCACCCGGCCGCTGAGGTCGGCGAGCTCGCCGCGCTTCGCGAAGTTGAGATCGCCGCACTCCGGGCAGAGCCGGTCATAGAAGTGGTGGACCGCGGTGAAGCGGCGCTTGCAGATGTAGCAGGCGCGCTCGTCGACGCGGGCCGCCGGCGTCTCCGCCGTGCGCGCGGTGAGCGCGTCGTCCTCGTCCGGCGGCACGTCGTGCGGCTCGAAGCGCCCGGGCGCGAACGCCTGCGGCGTGGTGAACACGGGCTGGCGCCGCAGCACGCGGATGCCGGCCCCGGCGAGCTGGTCGTCGTCGCGCTGCGCCTTCTCCACGCGCTTCAGCCGGCCGAGCGTCTTCACCAGCCGCCGCCGCGCCGCGGGATCGGGGCTGTGGACGTCCGCCGCGGCCCGGATCAGCCGCCGTCGTTCTTCCGACGAGAGCCCCGCCATGAGCGCTCGATCGGCGGCGACGCGCTCGAGCAGATCGGTCGCCTCCCGGAGCTTCTCCGACAGCTCGGCGGCTTCGCGATCGGTGATGGGCTTGCGCGCACGGGTGGCCATGGTGCGCGCAGACTAACCGCACCCGTGCGGGCCGGCCAACGCGCGTTGGTCGTCGCCGGAGCAGAGGTGCTCTAGCATCCGCGACTCATGACGCCCGCACATCTGGTCGCGTACGCGGCGCTCGGCGTCGCCGTCGGCGCCATCGGCACGCTGATCGGCGCCGGCGGCGGCTTCGTCCTGATCCCGGTGCTGCTGTTCCTTCACCCGCACGAGCCGGCGGCGAACTTGACCGCGCTGTCGCTGGCGGTGGTGTTCGCGAACTCGCTCTCGGGCTCGAGCGCCTACGCGCGCATGGGGCGCGTCGACTGGCGATCGGCTCTGTTGTTCTCGCTCGCCGGGCTGCCCGGCTCGCTCGTCGGCGCCTGGCTCACGAACTTCATCCAACGCCGGCTGTTCGATCCGCTGCTCGGGCTCACGCTCATCGTCGGAGCGATCCTCGTGCTCGCGCGCGGGCCGGCGCCGGCGCGTGCCGATCCCGCCGGCGCCACGCGCACACTCGTGGAGCGCGACGGCACCGTGCACCGCTACTCGCCACGCATCGCGCTCGGCATGCTGGTCAGCGCCGGCGTCGGCCTGCTCTCCAGCGTCCTCGGGATCGGCGGCGGCATCATCCACGTGCCGGCGATGGTCTACCTGCTCGGCTTCCCGACGCACGTCGCCACCGCCACCTCGCACGCGGTGCTGGCGCTGCTGACGTTCTCCGCGGTGGTGGTGCACGCCGCCGACGGCACGCTCGCGCCGGTGCTCGGCCGCACGCTCCCGATCGCTGCCGGAGCGCTGGTCGGTGCGCAGCTGGGCGCGCGGCTCTCCACCGTGATCCAGGGCCGCTGGATCCTGCGCTCGCTCGGGCTCGCGCTGCTCGCGGTCGGCGTGCGCCTGCTGCTGCCGCGCTAGGCCGCTTTGCGGCGCGGGGCGTTCCGCTCCCGGCGGCGCGCGACGCGGATACTCTCGTAGAGCGCTTCGGTGTCGACGAGCGCGCGCTCGACGTCGTGGCGCTCGAGCGCCGCGAGGCGCGCGCGCTCGCCAAGCCCCTTGCGCGCGGAACGGTCCGCGAGCAGCGAGGCGACCGCATCCGCGAACCGCGCCATCGGCAGCGCGCTCGCGAGCACGCCCGCTTCACCGCCCAGCAGCAGCTCGTGCAACGTCGGCGACGGGTGCGCGACCACCGGCAGCCCCACCGCGAGGGCTTCGACGACCGCACGGCCCAGCGGCTCCGGCGCGAGGCCCGGCGACACGGCCACGTCGCACGCCGCCAGCAGCGCCGGCAGGTCGGCATGCGACACCCGCGGCAGTGCCACGAGCTGGGACGCGATCCCGAGCTCCTTGGCTTCCGCGAGGTGCACGTGAAGCAGGTCGGGGTTGTCGGAATCCGTGCCCGGCACCACCAGCTCCACCCCCGGCACGCGGGCGTGGAGCGCCACCAGGAGGTCCAGGAATCGCGGGCCGCCGCGCGCCGCCGTGGGCGGTCCGAGCGTCACCACGCGCTGCCGCGAGCGATCGCTCACGAGTGTGGCCACCTCGTGCGCGAGCGGTGGCGCGGGCTCCGGCGAGAACCGTGTCGCGTCCACGCCGATCGGCACCATGGAGACGCCACGCCCGAGCGCGAACGTCGAGCGGTCGCGGACGTGGCTCGCGTGCGCGACCGCGCGATGACCGGCACGGGCGAAGGCGATGAACGGCTCCATGTCGCGAACGTGCGCGAGCCCGACGCAGGTGCCGCAGGGTGCCGCAGGGTGGTGCTTCGTGCACTCCTCGCCGAGCGGGCGCGCGAGCAGGTCGCCCGCGGGACAGAGCGCCGACCAGTCGAGGAGGTCGATCAGCAGCGGCCGGCCGGCGAGCGCGGCGACGAAATCGGCAGGCACGGGTCCGGGTGCGGCGACGTGCACGACGTCGGGATCGAAGGCCAGCAGTCCCGCGAGCGCTCCCGTCCGATCCACGCTGGAGGGACGCCACACGGTGACGCCGGGCGGATCCTCGGTCGCTGCTTCAGGGCCCCGCGTGCACAGCACGGTGACACGGTGGCCGCGTGCGGCGAGCCTCATCGTCAACTCGTGCATCCAGCCGCCCACGGGATCGAGCGTCGAGCACTCGAGACCCGCGGTGACGACCAGCAGCTTCAAGCGGCGCGATCCTCGCCCTCGTCCGTGATCGGCGGGTCGTACTCGTCACGGTTGGGTGGCGCGGGCAGATCGAACTCGTCACCGGTGAGATCGAACGCCAGGTCCGGCTCGGCGGGCGCCGCTTGCACGGCGTCGTAGCTCTCGTCCGCGCTCATCTCGCCGGGCCCTTCCCAGCGGTCGCGCAGGTAGAGGTTCAACGCGGAGAGGTCCCGGCGCGCCGGGCGATGGCCGGGGTGGATCCACAGCGTGTGCCGGAGCAACCGCACCGCGTCCTCCACGGCGCCGAACTCGAAGCACGCGGAGGCGGCGAGGTAGTAGAGGCCCGGATGATGGGGCGCCAGCGCCATGGCCTTGAGCGCCCGCGACAGGGACTCGCGTGCGTTGCCATCCTCGAGTGCGGCGTGGGCGGCGCGGGCGAGGAAGCGTGCGCCCTCCGCGTCGGGCGGAAGGTCCAGTCCGGGGATGAACCGGCGCAGTTCCTCACAGGCGCGACGCAGGCTCAGCGATACGAAGCCGTCGAGGCGTGTCTGGGACGACGCGGCGACGCGGTCCCCCAGGCGCTCGAGTGCCGCCAGGATCTCGTCCAGTGTGGGCTGCGTGGAGTCCGACACGGGTGCCTCGTGGTTGCGGGCCACGCGCCTCGCTCGTCGAAGCAGCGTGGACTTCTCGGCAAGCACGTGGAGTATCGGCGGCCTTTGCAGTGCTCTGAAGTCCCGCGTGAGCGGACGTGTGAGCGCACGCGTTCGCGGGCGAATCCACCCATCGCCGCGGTGGCCGTGGGAACGCCGGCCGCGAGCGAGGCCGAGCGGGTGGCGCGCCACGAATCGCTCGGGCTAGGCTCGGTCTCGTGATGAGACTCGTGCTCGCCTGCGTGATCGTGGTCGTGTGCGCGGCCTCGTGCGCCCCGGGGCAGGCGGAACCACCGGAGGTGAACGGGCGCCGCTACTTCGGCTCGCTCGCAGCACCCGCCGGACAGGTGCTGCGCATCAACCTCGGCAGCGAACCCGAGCTGCGCGACCCCGGCACCATGAGCGGCCAGCCGGACGGCCGCTTCGCGCGCCTCGTCTTCGAAGGCCTCACCACCTCCGACCCGCGCACGCTCGAGCCGCGCCCGGGACAGGCGTACCGCTGGGAGACGAGCGCCGACGGGCTCACCTACACGTTCCATCTGCGACCGGGGCTCGCGTGGGCCGACGGCGTGCCGCTCACGTCGCGCGACTTCCTGTGGTCGTGGCTGCGCGTGCTCGAGCCCGCCACCGCGGCACGCAATGCAAGCCTGTTCTACTCCATCCGCGGCGCCGAGGACTTCAACCAGGGAGTGGCGACGGATCCAGCGAAGGTCGGGCTCGCCGCACCCGACGACAGCACGTTCGTGGTGACGCTGTCGCGGCCCACCGCCTACTTCCTGTTCCTCACCACGTACTACGCGTTCCTGCCCGTGCCGCGCACGGTGGTCGAACGCTGGGGCATCCGCTGGACGCTGCCCGAGCACCTCGTCGGGAACGGCCCCTTCCGCTGGACGCGCTGGCGGCAGAACGACCGCTACGAGTTCGTGCCGTCGGAGAACTACTGGGACCGTAAGAGCGTGCGGCTGGAAAAGCTGGTGGCGTTCGTCGTCGACGACCTGTCCACGAGCACGAACCTCTACAAGTCGGGCGCCATCGACTGGAACCCGAGCAACTACATCCCGTCCCAGTACCTGCCCTATCTCAAGGACTACGCCGACTTCCGCCGTGGCAAGTTCCAGAGCACCTACTTCTACAGCGTCAACTGCACGCGACGTCCGTTCAACGATCCGTGGGTGCGCCGCGCGCTCGACCTGGCGATCGACCGCGACGCGATCTCGCGCGATCTCCTCAAAGGCAGCCGCGATCCGTGGGGCCGCATCACGCCCATGGGTTATCCCGGCTACGACGGGCCGAAGCAGGTGACGTTCGATCCGGCGAAGGCGCGCGCCTGTCTCGCCAACGCTGGCTTCCCCGGCGGCAAGGGTTTCCCGAGGTTCACCATCCTCTTCAACACCAGCGAGGACCACCGCCGCATCGCCGAGGCGATCCAGGCGATGTGGAAGCGCGAGCTCAACATCGACGTCCAGCTCCAGAACCAGGAGTGGGGCTCCTACATGCAGGCGACGACCACGCTCCACTACGACGTGGCGCGGCGGTCGTGGATCGGCGACTACCTCGATCCCAACTCGTTCCTGCAGCTGCTCGTCACCGGCGACGGCAACAACCGCAGCGGGTTCTCGAACGCGCGCTACGACGCGCTCATGCGCGAGGCCTCGACCACGCTCGACCCCGCGAAGCGCTTTGCGGTGATGGCGCGGGCGGAGTCGGTGGCGATCGACCTCGCGCCCTACCTCCCGATCTACCACTACTCCGTCTCGGAGCTGGTGAAGCCGTGGGTCCAGGGCATCTACCCCACGCCGCTCGACGTGCACCCGCTGAAAGAG
>DATLUU010000675.1:0-4383 GCA_035577885.1 Verrucomicrobiia bacterium | reverse complement strand
GCCGAGCCCTCGCCGTCCAGCAGCTCGGGGAGCCGGAGCCGCAACGGCTGGAGCGCGCGCGGTGCCCAGCTCTTGAGATACGCCATCTGCAGCCCCACCGTGGAGTCCACCCGGTCGCACGCCTCGATCAAGCTCGTGAGCGCGATGGACTCGAGCGCGGGCTCCAGGGCCAGCGCGGCGATGCGCGCGCGGATGGCCTCGGCGCGTGCGGCGTTCGCGGGCTTGAGATAGCGCGAACGCACGGCGTACGTCTCAGTGAACCAGCCCGAACGCCCGCGCAGCGCGTCCAGCTCGGCGATCAGCTTCCCGGCGTGCGCACGCCATCGCCGCCCATCCGCGGCCACGTAGCAGCCGGCGAACGCATGGGCGTAGGCGTTGTGGTCGTTCGCGTGCACGAGCACGCCTTCGCGCTTCAACGCGTGACCGACGCGCGACGTGCCGGAGAAGAGATCGAGCGCCGTGCGCGGCGCGTCCTCCAGGAGCACGCCCAGGAGCCGCGGCACGAGCAGCCGCTTGGAGCCGATGTACTTGATCAGCGGAACCTCCCTGCCGCGATCGTTGCGGACGCGCGGAGCCTACCGTGCGCCGGTCGCGCCGTCAGCCAGCCGTGCGCTCGCTCACCACGCGATGCGCGGCGGCACGGCCTTGAGCTTGGCCGGGTTCCCCCAGTGCTGGTTCGGCGGCACGTCGGGCAGGTTGGCCGGGACCTTGTATCGGGCGATCGCCTCCAGTGAGCGGTCGCGGTGGGCCAGCCAGTCGGCGAACGTGGGGCTCGCCGGCAAGTCGGGCGCGATGAACGCCCGCGGATCGCGCGGGTCCGAGCCGTTCCAGAGCACGGTCGAGATGCGCACGACCAGGCCGCTCGCGGGGAGCGTGACGTGCGCCGGGTCGCCGGGCGAGTCGGGCGCGGCACCGGTCGGCTCGCCCACGAACACCGCGTGCGTCTCGCGCTCCAGGTCGGCCGCGAGCTGGGCCGCCGCCGAGAACGTGCCGCGGTCGACGATCGCGAACAGCCGGCCCGTGCGATCGAGCGCCGGCCGGCGCAGGACGGCATGCACGAACGACTGGTTCAGGTAGCCATTACCGCCGCCGTTCCCGCGCAGGTCGAGCACGAGCCGCGGCGAGCCGAGCGAGTCCACGTGCGCGAAGAGCCGGGCGACGAACGCGGGCAGGCCTTCGTGCCCCGGCTCGCTCACGATCGCCTGGATGCGCGCGAACACGGTGCTGTCGTTCAGGTCCACGAACGCGAACGGATAGGGCAGCGCGCGCGTGAGCGGGAGCGGCGCACCCGCGTCGCGGTCGGCGGCAAGCCAGGTCGCGGACGAATCCGGCGCCTCCGCAGCGATCGTCACGTTGCGACGGCCGCCCTTGTTTCGTGCGAGCGTGAGCGTCAGCGGCGCGGTGGGCGCGGGCGACAGCCCCGCGGCCGCGAGGTAGCCGGGGCAGCGCAGGTAGGAGGGCAGCACGCGCAGCGTCCACAGGGGGTTGTCGGCGGGGATGAACGGCGCCAGTGCCGCCACCACCTCGGCCACGGGCTTGCCGTCGATCGCGATCACGTGCGCGCCGGCGAGATTCTCGTGCGCGGCCGTTGCGCCCACGATCCAGAGTCCATCCGCGAACACCTCGAAATCCACCGGGTACTCGCTGTCGAAGCCCGGCCACGGCAGCGGTCGCAGCACCGGCCGGCCGTGGTTCGGCAGCTGGAGCTGGTCGAGACGCGAATGCCCGTCACGGAGCTTCCCGAGCAAGCGTGAGATCGCGGCGACGGCCTGCTCGGCGCTCATGTCGGGCAGCCTGCTCTCCAGGTCCGCCGCCGCCGAGTCCCACTGCGCGCGCTTGAAATAGCGGTAGGGACAGGGGTGGAGCGAATCCACCGCGGCGACCAGATAGCGCACGTCGCCGCGCCAGGAGGCGGGCGCGCTCGCCGCACCGTGGCCGGGCGGGACGGCCGTGAGCATCAGCAGCGCAGCGCCAGCGAGCGATGGGATCGGCGATCGGGGCAAGGGTCGCTCCGGTTGTGGGGAGTACGCGGGGTACGCGCTCCATGCCTCATCGGTTGCGCGCCCGGCGGCACGGTAGCTTAGGCACAGGTTTGCGCCGGGTTCCACGCTCGGGCAGATTGCGGCGCCATGACGGCTCCCGCCGCGGCCGGCGGCCGCATCACGATCACGCCACAGCTCCTCATGCAGGTGCTGCTCGTGTTCGTGGTGCTGGCCCCGCTCGCGTCCGTGCAACACTGGGGCGCGCTCGCCGTGTTCACGTTCAGCGCGCTCGCCATCATCCCGCTCGCGGGGCGGATGGGCGAGGCCACGGAGCAGCTCGCCTCGCGCCTGGGCGCCGGCGTGGGCGGGTTGCTCAACGCCACGTTCGGCAACGCCGCCGAGCTGATCATCGCCCTCGTGGCGCTCCAGCGCGGGCTCTACGACGTGGTGAAGGCGTCGCTCACGGGCTCGATCATCGGCAACATCCTGCTCGTCCTGGGCGTGTCCATGCTCGCGGGGGGCCTGCGGCGCGAGAAGCAGAAGTTCGATCGCTCGGCGGCCGCCGCTTCCTCCACGCTCCTCGCACTCGCGGCGCTGGCGCTGCTCGTGCCCGCGGTCTTCCACTTGGTCGCCGAGGGCGCGGTCGCCCACCACACGCTCACGCCCGACCGCGAGGTGCTGACCGAGCACGCCCTGTCGCTCGAGATCGCCGTGGTGCTGTTCGTCTCCTACCTGCTGTCGCTGCTCTTCAGCCTGCGCACGCACAAGCACCTCTACGCGGGCGCGGCCACGGAGCACGAGCACAAGCCCATCCAGGTGGGTCGCGCCATCGTCACGCTGGTCGTGGCCACGGCGCTGGTGGCGTGGATGAGCGAGCTGCTCGTGGGCGCGGTCGAGGAGACCTCGCGCGTGCTCGGGCTCTCCGAGGTGTTCGTGGGCGTGATCGTGGTCGCGGTGGTGGGGAACGCCGCCGAGCACTCCACGGCGGTGATGGTGGCGATGAAGAACCACATGGATCTCGCGTTGAACATCGCCATCGGCTCGAGCATCCAGATCGCGCTGTTCGTGGCGCCGGTGCTGGTGTTCGCGTCGCACTTCGTGCCGCACGGCCCGATGGATCTGCGCTTCACCGCGTTCGAGGTGCTGGCGGTGATGGCCGCCGTGGGCGTGGTGAACCTGGTGGCGCAGGACGGCGAGTCGAACTGGCTCGAAGGAGCGCTGCTGCTGGCCGTGTATGTGGTGCTGGGGCTGGCGTTCTTCTTCCTCCCCTAGGACGACTGGCCAAGCCCCTCCCGCAGCCCCGACAATGTCCGCCGGCCGGGTCGCGCGGGATCGCGTGCGGCTCGATGTCGTGTGGGAGGCGGACATGCATGCTGGCGTCGCGTTCGTTGTCGTGTTCATGCTGCTCGCGTTCTTGTGCATCCCGATCCTCATCGGGCTCCTGTTCGCGCTCACGGTGAGGATGCTGCTCGAGGTGTGCGCCCCCGAGAGCCGGACGCTGCAACCGAACTCGGTGTGGTGGCTGCTGGTGCCGCTGGTCAACATGGTGTTCCAGTTCGTGGTCGTGCTCCGCGTCGCGTCGACGCTGGTGAACGAGCACCAGCGCCGGCAGCGCCAGGGGATACCCGAGACGGGCAAGGAGGTGGGGCTGGCGGCCTGCATCGCCGGCGTCATGGGCGTGATCCCGGGGGTGGGCCCGCTCGCCTTCGTCGTCTGCATCGGCTGCTGGATCTACTACTGGGTCCTGCTGCGCCGGGTCACGAACCTGCTCGAGGCGCCCGCCCCGGTCCCCTCCATATAGCCGCATTCCCAGTGGCGACGAGTGTCTCCGCACCGCTAGACTCGCCGGAACCCACGGAGGTCCACATGGCCACCACCCCGATGCAGGGCAATCCCCGGGTACGCGAGCTCGTCCGCCAGCTGGACGAGGCGATGACGCCGCCCGATGACGCCGGCCGATGTCGGGCCGTGAAACGCGTGCTCGAAGAGACGATGGCCCAGGGAACGGAGTTCCTGGAGCCGAAGTACCTGGAGCCGAATCCCGCCCGTTACGCCCGCCGGCTCGTGCACCGGGACCCGCAGGATCGCTACACGGTGCTCGCCATGGTGTGGAACGGCGGCCAAGGCACCCCGCTCCACGACCACGCCGGTATCTGGTGCGTCGAATGCGTCTACCGCGGCCAGATCAAGGTGACGTCGTACAACTGTTTCGGCGGCGACCCGGAGAAGGACATCGTCCAGTTCAAGCAGGAGAAGGTCGTCACCGCCGGGGTGGGCAAGGCCGGGGCGCTGATCCCGCCGTTCGAATACCACGTGCTCGAGAACGCCGGCGACACGCCCGCGATCACGCTGCACGTCTACGGCGGTGAGATGACGCACTGCCACATCTTCGAGCCGGTCG
>DATLUU010000674.1:0-3826 GCA_035577885.1 Verrucomicrobiia bacterium | reverse complement strand
CCGCAAGCCGCCAGGAGCGCCGCCAGGAGCGCCGCCAGGAGCGCCGCCAGGAGCGCCGCCGAGAGCGCCGCCAGGAGCGCCGCCAGGAGCGCCGCCAGGAGCGCCGCCTGGAGCGCCGCCTGGAGCGCCGCCTGGAGCGCCGCCAGGAGCGCCGCCTGGAGCGCCGCCGAAGATCGGATGATCGAAGCCATGCTGACGGCGTTCGAAGAGGCGTGCGCACCGAGGACTCCATGAGCACGGAAGCTGAGGCCGAGAGGGAGGCGCTGGTCGCCGCGATGGTCAGTCATTGGAGCGGGCCCGACGCTCCTCCTGACGATGACCATGACGAGACAGAGACCGAGGCCATGCGCCGAATCCTCGCCATCGTCGAGGCCCGCGTATGTGCTCCCCTGAGAGCCGAGTTGATGACGCTCCGCAAGGACATGGACACCGAGCGTACCAACTACCGACGGGACATCGCCGCCGCCGAATCCACCCTGGCTGCCGAGCGCCGAGCCCACGCTGTGACGAGGGAGCGGCTGCGACAGGCCATCGATGTGGTGTCCATGTTCGCGGGCGACGAGCGCGATCTGACGGCCGATGGCGAGTGCGCGTTCGTCAGCGTCGGCAGGTTGAACGCAGCGCAGGCGTTCCTCGCCGCCGCCCCTCCAGGGGCTCCCGTGGTCGTGATGCCGACATGTTTCAAGTTCATGGGGGCCGGCATGTCCTGCGGCGCCGCCGTCCTGCCGTCTGGGCGATGCACGATGGGCCATGAGCAGCCCGCCAGCAGCACGGCAACGCCCGCCACGCCTGAACCATTGCCGACGGGCTTTGAGCCTCCGGGTTTTGGTGCCAAATGACCGATGAGAAACTAATCCTCGCAATGCTTGACGCCTACATCGGTGGCGGCAAACGAACACGATTCGACAGGATGGCAGCTGCGCTCGGGGTGTGCCGCGCTCACGGCGGGACAGTGCCCGCGCCCGCCACCCCAGAGCCCGGGAGGCCGACCGGGTGGGATCTCATGACGGGACGCCGTGCCGCCGCCCCAGCAGCGCCCGAGCCGCTGCCTGCGAGCCCGAAGTGTCCGAAGGACGAGTGCGATGGCACTGGATGGCGGGCACCGTTTGGCAAGCCCATACACAGCAACTGCGGCTGTGGCCGCCCAGCCGAGCCAGTGAGCGAGCCGGTGCGTGAGCACGTCTGCAAGTGCAAGAACGAGCCGTGTCCCGTGTGCGGCGGTGGGCCGTCGGGCGAGTGGTCGGAGGGCGGCGAGGTGACGTGCGACGACTGCGGCGCGGCGCTGATGGTCGCTGGCGTCGAGACGTGCAAGGGGCGGTCTTGGTTCGAGATGGCGGACATCGTCTGCCCCGCCTGCAAGGGAACGTGCACGGCCACGGGGGTCGACGATGCCGATGCGCCGAACTGCCCACGCTGCGACGGGGAGGGCCAGGTGGAACCGACGGTCGCCGAGGCCAGGACGGAATACGGCGTGGAACCCAGCGTCCCATCCGAACCCCCAGCAGTGAGCGAGCCCGCCCCCGCACCTCCAGGGCTGACCTTCGAGGCGTTCGGGAGGGCGAACCGCGAGCGGTGCGAGGCCACGTCCGGATACCACACGGGGGTCAAGGAATACGGGGCCGCGACGTGGATGCTGTGCCTCGCCGAAGAGGTTGGCGAGGTCGCAGGCGCCGTGCTCGGGGCGACGGGCCAGAAGAAGCGCAAGGCCCATCTGACGGCGAAGGACGTCGGCGACGAGCTGGCCGACCTCGTGGCCTATGCTGACCTTCTCGCGGGCGCGTTCGGGTTGGACCTCGGCGCGTGCGTCGCCGCGAAGTGGAACAAGGTCAGCGAGCGCATCGGCTACTCCGGTCGCCTCGCCGCTCCCCCTCTACCAGGGGCGCCGCCGTTCCCGCCGAGGGCGGGGGATGTGTGGCGCACGGTCAGGCCGAACCGCCAGGACGAGTGGACGTTCACAGGTGAGACCGACGACGGCGGGCGGTGGCTCGCTCACCCCAAGTCGGTGCCGGCGATTCCCGGCTCGTTCCCCGAGGTGTGCTTCAAGAACGGCACGCTGGAGTTCGTTCGCGGAAGGGAGCCGCAATGACCACGCTTGAAGCCCCGCGCACGCTAGACGAACTGCGCGCCTACCTCGACACGTTGGCGCCGAATCAGCGCAAGTGGCTGCGCGCGAAACAAGCGTGGGAGCACATGTCCGCGCTCGGGGTGCTCTCGCAATGGACCGTTCCGAGGCCGCACCAACTCAACGCAGACGGGACCTGGCGCGCAATGTCCAGCCCTGCATGCTCCGTGTGCGGCGACGCATCTGATCCCGAGTGCGGTAATTGCCGCGGACGAGGCGCGTCTGCCGTCCGTCCCGGACCAGGGGCGCCGCCGCCGAAGGAGCAACCGTGAGCAAGAGACCGAAGAAGCTCTCAGAAGTGAGCGCCATCGAGGACCTGGGGAACCCACCGCAACACGTCCTCGATGCGTGGGCGCGCGACTGCCGCGACGGCTGCGGCCTTGAGTGTGGAGACCACCCGTGCGCCGGGTGCTGCGCTGGCGGCATCTGCGACGCGTCCCCGTGCCGCTGCGGTGAGGACCGCGAGTGTCCGACGTGCGGGCCGGACTGCCACTGCGGCGAGGATGACCCGAGCGTGGGCGAATGCCCCGGATGCGGCGGCCCTTGCCAAACGGCGTGCCGATGAAGCTCGCGCCCTGGGTTCACGCGGAGCGGGCGAAGAAGTACCCGCGCCACCGCTTCGAGGAGGCGCACGACGACCCAGCGCCCGCGCGCCTGTGCTGGACGTGCTTGTGGACTCGCAAGAACCGCATCCACACCGACGCCAAGCACGCCCCCAAGGCCCGCGCTGGGCGCGCACGGAGATCGACCAAGTGACGAAGGTCGCGGCGCTGTTCGTCCACTATGGCGGGGTGTACTACGGGGACGAGTCGATTGATCCGTGGTGGGAGGGGCGCGACGCGCGGCAGTACGACGGCCCATGGCCCGTCGTCGCGCATCCGCCATGTCAGCGGTGGTCGCAGATGAACAACGTCAACGCGAAACGCTGGGGATTCAAACTCGGCGAGGATGGCGGCTGCTTCGCGGCCGCGCTCGCAACCGTTCGGAAGTGGGGCGGGGTGCTTGAGCATCCGGCCGAGTCGCGAGCCTTCGCGCACTTCGGCTTGCCTCGCCCGCGCCCGGGAAGCTGGCAGAGGATCGCGAACGGCGAGTGGGTGACCGAAGTGCGCCAGGCGGCCTATGGGCACAACGCCGCAAAACGAACGTGGCTTTTCGTCGCGCTGGAGAAGGGGCCGCCGCCCGAGCTCGACTGGCGCCCCGTGCGTGGCACGCATCAGATCGGGGGCTTCGACGTCACGTTGCCGCAGCTCCCGCGCCGCGAGCGCATCCGCACCCCGCCCGCGTTCCGTGACGTCCTGCTCGCCATCGCCCGGAGCGCCCGGCCATGAAACTCGCGTTCACCCGCCCGTCGTTCTCGAGCTACCTGCTCGGGGCTGCCGCGATGCTCGTGCTCGCGGGCGTCGTGGACTGGATCGTCATCTCGGCGCTCATGGGTGCGCCCTGAGCCAGCACTGCCCGACGTGTACCTGCCACGCGGTGGAGCTCGTCTTCCCGTGCGTCGGGACCGGAGACGTCAAGGACTGGACCCTCACGCCGGCGCAGGTGGCCGAGTGGTCGACCGCGTTTCCCGGCATCGACGTCACGGCCGAGTGTCGCAAGGCGCTCGCCTGGATCAAGGCGAACCCCACGAAGCGCAAGACCGTGCGCGGGATGCCGGCCTACCTCTGCAAGTGGCTAACGCGCGCGCAGGAGGTGCGGCCGACG